>SFPL01000117.1 GCA_004551905.1 Lentisphaeraceae bacterium | reverse complement strand
GTGGACTGTGTCAAACTCCGCGGCGAGGCATCGGCGAAGGCCGGCCTGGCTGTTGCCGTCAATCCACGCGCCGTTTGATATGAACGCCACGACGCCTCCGCGGTCGCCCTGCTCGCCGATGCGATCCGAGGCCCAGCGGATGGCCTTGATGTAGCTGTCGTAGAGGCTGTTTTTATTTACCGCATCCGACTTTGCGGCATAGGTGGCGGCGATGCGCGCCTCGAGGGCGGGGTAGCTCTGGTTCTGCGCGTTGTCGTTGGCTGACTTCTGGCCCACGGAGTATGGCGGGTTGCCCCAGATGACGGTTATCGGCTCCTCCATCACCCTCTCGGCGGCTCGGGCGTTGGCGGCCAGGTCGCCCTCGAAGAGCAGCTGCCCTCGGCTCTCGGCGAGCTGGAAGGTGTCGGCGAGGCAGATGCCGTTGTATGGCTCATAGGTCGCGCCCTTTGCGCGGAGGCGTTCGAGACCGTTGTAGGCGGTCTCGATGTTGACGTCGGCGACGTAGTATGAGAGGGGGACGATCTCGTTGCAGATGAGCCCGCCGTGGTAGGCTCGGGCGAGGTCGGCGTCGGAGACGTCATCCCTCCCCGCCAGATATTGCAGCGCCCGGGCCGTGAAAGTGCCCGTGCCGGCGAAGGGGTCGAGTGCGCGGACTCCTGGCGTGGCCAGCCCTTGCGCCATGCCGAAGTGGCGGCGCAGGATGGAGTCGGCGGATCGGATGATGAAGTCGACGCACTCGACGGGGGTGTAGACGATGCCGAGCTGCTCGGAGACCTTGGGCAGCGCGGCCTTGAAGAACTGCTCGTAGAGGGTGCGTATCATGTCCTGGCGCTTGGCGGCGGTGTCCAGCCCCTTGCAGACCATGCGGACCTGCTCGGCGAAGTTGGAGAGCAGTCGGCGATCGTCGGCGAAGGCCTCGCCCTCGAGCAGTTCCACCATGCGGTTCATGGCCCGGCTGACGGGGTTGTTGGCGACGAAGTCGTAGTCGGTGAAGAGCGCGTCGAAGACGGGCCTCGTGACGAGGTGCTGCGCGAGGAACGTGACGGCGTCCTGCCGGCCTATTGACGGGTTGACGCTCTCGCGCAGCTGCGCTACGAAGGCGTCCATCTCGGCGGCGTGTCGCCCCTGTGCCAGCATGGCTGAGATGCGCTCCACGAAGCGCGCCGCCACGTCGCCCACCTTCTTGCTCCACGCTGGCCAGTACATGCGGTCTCCCACCACCTCGGTCATGCGCGCGTAGAGCATCTCGGTGGTCTCGACGGGCATGGCCTCGAAGAGGCTTGGCGTCCGGTCATGCGCCCCCCGGCGGCGTCGCGCGGCGCGTCCTTGCGGCGAGAGGTCGGCCTCGGAGCCCAGTCGGACGTAGCGCACGTGGGTGTAGGTGTGGCTGGAGAGCTCGGCGGCGAGCGTCTCGTCGTGGCTTCGGAGGGCCTTGAGGATGTTCCAGACGGGCTTGAAGGCCGTCGACGTGACGACGTCGTTGGGGTCCTGCCCGAGCGGGACTATGACGGGCACGATGATGTAGCCGTACCTC
The DNA here is from genome assembly GCA_004551905.1 of Lentisphaeraceae bacterium. GTDB lineage: Bacteria > Verrucomicrobiota > Kiritimatiellia > RFP12 > UBA1067 > UBA1067. Next base: position 566 of record SFPL01000117.1, on the reverse strand, counting down.
TTGCCCTCGAAGCGTCGCATGACGCGGCCCACCGACTGCACCAGCGCGATGGGCGACTTCTTGGGCGAGAGGAAGATGACGGCGTCGAGAGCCGGCACGTCGACGCCCTCGGAGAGGCATCCCACGTTGCAGACTATGTGTGCCTCGCCCCTCACGGGCTCGCGGAGTATGGCGAGCCGCCTCTCGCGCTCGTTGGTGGGCATGGCCCCCGTGACGTAGTCGGCCCTGACGTCGGCGAGCCTGGCGAGGTAGCTCTCGGCGCGCTCGTCCAGCTCCCCCCTCTCCTCCATGGCGGCCCGGTATTCGCGGGCTATGGTCTCCAGTGCCATGGCCGTCTCGTTCGTCACGTAGGTTCCGGCCTTGGTCTTGCGCGAGCGTGTCACGTAGTCGCAGAAGGCTATGGCCGTGGCCAGTGGGCTGTCGCGGTCGGGGTCGTCGTCGAAGGGATCCTTCTCGGCGGGCATGCAGTCCACCACGCTCTTGCTCATGGCTGCCACGGCTCCGAGCATGCGCGCCGTCATGTCCGGGATGACGTGCTGGAGGGCCTCGCCCTCGTCGCCGCCCTC
>SFPL01000011.1 GCA_004551905.1 Lentisphaeraceae bacterium | reverse complement strand
GCAAAAGTCAAGGGGGAATCTGCAAAAAAGTCAAAATATGCAGGACGGGCCGGGATGGCGCGACGCCATCCCGGCCCTGTGGACAAAGGTCGCCTCCTACGGCCTACCTGTGCGAAGAATTAGGGATTTGTAATCCGTGGTAATTTCAACACGGATCACAAATGCCCCCGTGCGTCTCCGCTGCGCCGAGCCGCCGTGGACATTTGTAATCCGTGCTAAGTCGTCACGACCCTTGACCGCGAAGAGTGGTTGTGATATACTTCTTCAGCGTATGAGGAAAGGGTTCGGGCAATTGGAATTTGAATCGACCGTTGGCGTGGCCTATGGTCTGACGGGTGATAACTTTGGATTTATCCCCCCCTCGCTGATTTCACTCACATCCACAATACCCCTCAAGAAAGGTCAACACCATGAGCACATGGCGTAAGGTCGGTTGCTGTCTCGCGGCGGTCTCGGGAATAGCGTTCGGGGCGTTTGGCGGGCTGGTTGTGACGACAGGCGACGAGTCGCTGACCGTCGGAGTCGAGGGCCTCTCGGCGAATGCCTTTGTCTCGGTCGAGCTTTGCTGGGGCGCGGAAGACGGCAGGGACGATCCGGGCGCATGGGCGAACCGCAAGGTGCTCGCCGTCCTCTCGGCCGCACGTCCGTCCGTCACCGTACCGTGGCCGGAGGGCTGGGGTGCGGACAGCAAGTGCGCGGCCGTCTTCAGTTACAACGGCGTAGTGGATGACGTCGACACCTACATCCAGGACCATCTCGTCGCGCAGTGGGACACGTCCTTCGGCGCGACCGAGACCGAGTGGACCGACCGCATCGGCGGCAAGAAGTTCGCACTTGTCAACGCGACGCTGGCGGACGGACGGTACACGTTCGCCGGTTCGACGGCCTACGGCTCGCTGGACGCCGAAAGCTCGTCCGCGCTCTTGGACAACGGCACGAATACGCTTGAGGCCGTCTTCAGCATCAACGGGAATACCTATGCGCTCGCAGGAACGCAGAAGTCGAAAATCATCTTGGCGAACTGGCAAGGGCAGATGATCCTGAGCGGACCGAATCACTCGACGTGCCTGCCGGTCGGGGCTGGCTACAGCACCTATTCCGTTGTCTATGACGAGGTGAAGGGCGACTATCCGCCGCACATCGCACGTTACCTGAACGGAGCCGCGAATTCAAACGGAACGTCCTACTGGTCGATCGGCGGCACTCAGCTCTGGCTTGCGCGCAGCTCCGGCAACACTGATTCGGGCGGCACGGTCGTGTTCTGCGCGCTTCGCATCTACGACCGCCAGCTGACAGCTGACGAGGTCGCGATCAACGCGGCGATTGACAAGGCGCGGTTCCGTGGCATCGGCGCGGCGACACAGGTGACGGACAACTTGCCGATCGAATACGGACTGGGCGTCACGGCTGCGGTGGAGCTTTCGGGCGTGAACTGCACGGTCGAGGGTGCGGGCAAATACAGTGTCGGCCAGACCGTGACCGTGCGGGCCGTGCCCGACGAGCGAACGAAGTTCATCCGCTGGGACGGTGAATTGCCCGCAGGATGCTCGGCGACGGCGAGCGAACTGCAGTTTGTCCTGACGGGGCCGGTCACGCTCCGGGCGGTGTGCGGGCGGGCGACGTCCGTTGACGCCATCAACAAGGGCGGTGACGGCAAGCCCATTTCGGCCGTCCTGTCCTTTTCGACGTCCGACATGCTCGATACGCTTTTCTGCGCGTATGGTGAGACGGACGGCGGGGAGGATTTCGCTGCGTGGGACCATAAGGAAAACGTCCGAGCGCTGTTGCCGACGGAGACGACGATCGTCGTGCCATTCCCGTCCGGATGGGGCGAGGCGGACGGGCCTAAGTACCTCCGTTACTTCATGCGCCAGGGCGTCGAGGCGCGAAGCGTCGTGAAAGACGGTCTTATTGCCTATTGGGACGGCATCGACAATATCGCAACAGGGGTGCACGCGGACGAGACGAGCAAGTGGATCGACCTGGTTGCGAAACGTCCGATTGATCTTTTCGGCGCGACGATCGACGAGACGTCGGTTGGCTTCGCAAAGGACAAAACCGCCTATGGAACGCTGTCAGAGGACGATGCCGCGGCTACGTTCAATGCTCCGGGCAGCGTGACGTGGGAATGTCGGTCGGTGAGCACAACTGGGCTGGAGATTTACGGGAAATCCGGTCGCATGTGCTCCCCATGGGGACAGGTGATATACACATCGCAAAATGAGACTCCATCGAAGACTTTTGAGACTGGGTCGACATTCAGCAGTTATCATACCGTCGCGCTCTGCTATACTGGAGGCCGCGCCAATAATATCCTGATTGACGGCGCAGTGCCGTCTTCGATACGGGACAACGCCATGGGCTGGGGGGGCGTCGTCTATCCCGATGGCGTCGGCGTTGTCCTCGCGGGTTATTCGGAATATGACGTTGCCTGTACGTTCCAGACGATCCGTGTCTATACGAACGAGCTTTCGCAGGCGGACGCGGCTCTCAACGCCGAGGTGGACAAGGCGCGGTTCAAGGACGACGCGACGCTTGGCGCGGTCGAGAGCTACACGGTGACGCTGACGCCCAATACGGACATCCGCGGCACGTTTACGGTTCGCGCGTCCGTCCCGCACGGAACGGTGTCCGGAGCGGGCAAATACGAGCAGGGCGAGCCGGTGACGCTGTCGGTGGCGATGGAGGAGGGCTACACGTTCCATCGCTGGCTGGGCGATGTGCCGGACGGGGTGAACGCCTATTCGCCTAAAATCACATTTACGGCGGACGCGCACCGTCAGATCGACGGTTTCATCCTCATGCCGTGGGAGGCGGTGACGGATTCAACGGGTAAGCTCGTGGCGATCTCGAACTCGGTCTGGCATTTTGCCGCGCAAGTGTCGGACGGGGAGGACGGCGTGACGCTGACGTCGTCCGTCGTGAGTTCCGTCGGACAGTCCGAGGCGCTCGACAAGACAGTCGACCTTTCGACGCTTCAGCGGGACACCGGCTATCGGCTGACGCGGCTCGGGGCCAATGTTTTTAAAGGGAAAGGCCGGCTCGGAAGCGTCTGCCTTGCCTGCGAGGATCTCCTGGAGATTGGAGACAATGCGTTCGAAGGTTCGAGCGTCACGAGCATTTTGCCGGAGGAGGTGTTCCCGAACCTCGAGACGGTCGGTGTGTTTGCATTCCAACGCGCGCGGCGCTTTGTCGCGCCCAAGGTGAAATCGATCGGGGCGGAGGCATTTGAAGGCACGGCGCTGACCAATTTCTATCCGACGACGCTCGCTTTTCCGCTTCCGTATAAGCTTTTCTACAAACAGAGGAACTTGCGCGGCGACTTCGTCATCGACTCGCCGTCCGCGACGATCCCCATGATGCTCTTCGGCACGTGCATCTCCGTGAGTTCCCTTACATTCAACTCGCCGGTTGATACGGTTGAGGACTGGGCGTTCTATGACTGCTCGCCGCGGGCGAAGTTCTACTGGAACGTTCCCGCGCCGCAATCGTTAGGCATGTGCGCAATTGGCGCAAGGGGAAGCCAGGACGCGCCCAGCAAGCCCGTGCCGCAGCTTATTTGCGCGACGAGCAAGATCGCCGAGGGCTTCAAGGCGTTTGCGGACGGCACGACCGATTTCTCGAGTCGCGTCAACTTCGTGCCGAAGGAGAAGATCGATCCGCAGTTCCTGACAAAGCAGTATCGCGGAGATGCGAGTCTTAACCGCATTCTCGGCTGGCTTGTCTCGGACGGCGGAGGTGAAGGCACGTTCCGCATCTGGGTCGTCGGTCCGAAGCAGGGCGGCATACTTGTGTTAAGGTGACAGGCGGGCAACGGGCCGTCGGGTTCTCCGCGGTGGCGTACGCTTGATTCGGAGTATAAAAGACCCTTCGGGAAACAAAAGGGTCAGCCTCGCGTCACCATTTTTGGTATAATACGCGAAAGTGAAACTGAACAATACCATGCGCATAAGCTCCATAGCATCGTTCGTCGCTTCCGCCGCGTTGGCGCTGTCGGCGCGGGCCGATGTCGCGCGCTCGAACGAATGTTTTGCCGTTGCGTGGAACTCGGCGAACGGCGCGCTTGCCTCGCTGGTCGTCAACGGCGACGCTGACCGGATGAATTGGATCAGCGGACTCGAGAGTTGGGGCGAGATACGGACGAACGTGAAGAAGATCAGCGGACACGACGGCTGGACTGGCGCGGCGTTCCGCGACTCGGAGAAGCTTCCGTTCAGGGGAATGCGCGAGGAGGGCGACAGGGTCGTCTCCGTCTATGACAACGGCATCCTCCGCGCCGAGGTGTTCCGGGAGCTGACGCGCGACGCGCTGAAGGAGCGGTACGTCTTCACTAACGTCTCGAAGGCGCCGCTTTACTTCGGGCGCGGCGATCTTGGCATCCTTGCGACCTTCAACGACGACTATGCGGGCGCAGACGAATGCATCCGCCGGCGCTGTTCGGCCCATGTCTGGTGCGGCGGCGGCAACTCGTGGGTGCGGGCGGTGAAGATGGGACCGTTCCCGACGGAGCTTGCGCTGGTGCTGAACGAGGGCTCGCTCGACTGGTACTCCGTCCGCCGCGTCGCCGCCGAAGGCTCGAACGACCGCGGTGACATAGTCCTCCACCCCGATCCGTTGGTTCTTCTGCCGGGCGGAACCACGGCCGTCGCCTGGACGCTTGCGGCATACGACGCAAAGGGCGGCTTCAACGCCGCGCTGCTCCGGCATGGCGGAGCGGTGGTGGAGTTCGACGAGGAGACAATCTTTCCGGACGAGCTGTTCCGGATTTCAATAGCCGAGCCGGACGGGAAGGTTCGCCGCGAGACGCGTGCTCCCGAGAAGGGAGTCGGCGAATACGCCTTTGAGTTCCGTCTTGCCGACGGGCGTATTGCCCGTGCCACTGGATTCTGTTCGCCGACGTTGGACGATCTCGTTCGCGCCCGCGTTAGGTTCATTGTTGAAAAACAGCAGTGCCTTGACGAGAATAGTCCGCTTTATGGTGCCTTCCTCCCTTACGACAACGAGAACGAACGGCAGTACTTTTCGGCGGAATGGCGCGACATGAACGCCTGTCGCGAACGAACGGCCATGCCGATCATGATCGCGAAGTATCTGCAGCGGCACGGCGAGGACGCGGCGGCAAGAAAAGCGCTCGACCTATGGGAGCGGTTTGCCCTGCGCGAGTTCTTCGACGCTGACACCTGCGCCGTCTACGACGGCATCGGCAAGGACCCGCGCTTCAAGCGGCTCTACAACGGTCCGCAGGTGATCGGTCTCTGGAAAGAGATGTACAAGCTGAAAAAGGACCCGAAATACCTCGACTGGATAGAGCGGACGATTGTCAACTTCTACGAAAACGGCGGCACGAACTTCTATCCCAACGGCTGCAACTTCTCCGAGGAGTTTGTCCTGCTCAGGGATGCGGGGCGGGACGTCTCGCGCATCGGACGACATCTGAGGGAGCACATCGGGAACATCGTCCGCAACGGCGTCCGCCCGCCCGCGCACGAGGTGAGGTACGAGCAGACGATTGTCGCGCCGGCGGTGACAATACTCTCGGCCTATTCCGCGCTGGTGGAGCGGGACGGACGAGTCGACGCCGTCCTTCCGGACCTTGTGGATATGCTTTCGCGTTTCAACGGCAACCAGCCCGACCACCGGCTAAACGAAATCGCAATTCGCCACTGGGACGGCTACTGGTTCGGCAAGCGCCACACCTACGGCGACACGTTGCACCAGCACAGCGCGCTTTCTGCGCGTGCGTTCATGTGGTACGCCCTTTCCGGCGGAGACGCGGCATGGCGCCGCCGCGCCAAGCACACCTACCGCAACGTCCTCGCCATGTTTACGCCTGACGGACGCGCCACGGCGGCCTATATGCTGCCGCTCACGGTTACGATGGTGAACCGCGACGGCTCCGCCGCAGAGCCGACGCGCCGGGTGACAGGTCCGGATCCGCTTGCCAACGACCAGGACTCCGCGCTTTACAACGCGATGGCATCCGGTCTTTTTGGAGACTGGGACTCGGGAGGGTCTTGTCTAATCGGATTTTGGTAGACTACCCTACTGTTCACCGGGCATAGTGCCTGGTAAGAACGGCCCGTCAAGGGAAGGCCTCCCAAGACGGGCCTGCGGCGACGAGGCTCTTTGGGGACCAGAGACCTAACTCTCCGGGTCAGCACAGCCCGCCGCCGCGTTTCGTCTAAAGGCTCAACAGTTGTACAGGTGT
>SFPL01000116.1 GCA_004551905.1 Lentisphaeraceae bacterium | reverse complement strand
CAGCCCCAAAGCGGAATCTCCCGCTGAAGCCCGCTTTACAAACCCAATCCGAAACTGCTATACTACCAACATCAAGCAAGAAAGCATCGTCGGCACAGGGCTACGCAACGAGTGTTGCACTGGCTACTGGCTGGCGGGGTCAAGGGGGAATCTGCAAAAAAGTCAAAATATGCAGGACGGGCCGGGATGGCGCGACGCCATCCCGGCCCTGTGGACAAAGGTCGCCTCCTACGGCCTACCTGTGCGAAGAATTAGGGATTTGTAATCCGTGGCACCTACACTGCCTCAAGCCCTGCGGATTATGGTATACTATGCGGTGTATGAAACGGATCTTCGTGCCATCGCAGCCGATTGCAGTCGTCGCGTATGCGGCGACACGGAGTGTGAATTTGTCGTGGCCATTATGGAAAAGCGTCGCGCGTGCGGATGGTCCTGCCATGGGAATGGTAGGTGGGGTGATTGAATGAAGATGGCGGCGGAGAGGATACACGTCGCACTCGTTGCGGACGGCAAATATCTGCCTGGGCTTGCCGCCGCTCGCGCCTCCATCGCCGCCGCCTGCTCCGATCCCTCGCGCCTCGAGTTCCACGAGTTCGGCTCCGACGCCGCGCTCGCCGAGCGCATCCGCCGCGACTTCGGCACCTACAAGGGCTCGCCGATGGCGTTCCTCCGCCTCTACCTCCCGGAGCTGCTGCCGGACTGCGACTGGGTGGTCTACTCCGACGTCGATGCGCTCTGGTTCGCCGACGTCTCCGAGCTCTGGGAGCTCCGGGACGAATCGCGCGAGGTGATGTGGGTGCGGGACATTCCCTCCACCCGGCGAGAGGCGGCAGCGTGGCAGCGGCGGCTCAATCCGGGCTTCGACCCGCTCATGTACGGCTGCAGCGGCGTGATGCTTATGAACCTCAGGCGCCTGCGCGAGAGCCGCTTCCTCGGGCGCGCGGTGGAGTTCACCGCCCGCGAGGGCGTGCTCAAGTACGTCGACCAGGACATCCTCAACGCCCTCTGCCACGACACCGTCGGCCTGCTGCCGGCGAAGTGGAACGTCATCCGGGACTGTCCCCGCCTCGCGTTCAGGTCCGGCCGCCCCGACTGCGTCCTCCACATAATCGGCATTGGCCAGCGGTTCGACGGACACGACCGCGGGCGGCTGCCGCAGTTCGACATCTGGTACCGCTTCGCCGCCGCGGCTGGCATCGTGGCCGCCGGCCCGCGCTGGCCGACGGCGCGGCTTAGGCTGCTGTGGTCCGCGGCGGCGCTGCTCCAGCCAGTCCTGTCTCTTCTGCCGCTCCCAGATTCGATTCTCAGGGCGCTTTTCTTCGCCCGTCTCCGTCGGCGTATGCTCCTGGAGGGCCCGCGATGAGCCTAAGTGGCGAGAGCGCGCGCGGCATGGCCTGGACCGCCGCCGGCAAGATTGCGGTCAGGGGGCTGCAGTTCGCCATCGGCATCGTCCTCGCGCGTCTCCTCACGCCGGCTGACTTCGGCCTCGTGGGCGTCGTGGCGGCGTTCATCGCCGTATCGGAGACGTTCGTCGACTGCGGCTTCTCGCTCGCGCTCATGCGCAAGCTCGACCGCACCGACGAGGACGCCTCGACCGTCTTCTGGTTCTCGCTCGCGGCGGCGGCCGCGTGCTACCTCGTCCTCTTCGCCGCGGCGCCGGCGATTGCCGCGTTCTTCGGGATGCCGGAGCTTGCGGCGATCACGCGCGTGGTCTCGGTCGGGCTCGTCTTCGGCGCGATGGCGTCGGTGCCGCAGGCGCTGCTGCGGGTGAATCATAGGTTCGCGGCGCAGTCGGCGGTGCTGTTCGCGTCCGTTGCGGTCTCGGCGCTCGTCGGCGTGGCGCTCGCGTGGAGCGGCCTCGGCGCGTGGGCGCTGGTGTGGCAGGGGCTCGTCTGGCACGCGGTCAACCTGGCGCTGCTCGCCGCCGTCACGCGCTGGCGTCCGCGCCTCGCGTTCTCCCGCGCGTCGTTCCGCACGTTCTTCTCGTTCGGCTGGCGTCACCTCTGCTCGTCGGTCGTGAACACCGTCTGCTGCCAGGTCTACACCTTCGTCACCGGACGGTTCTTCGGTGCCGCAGCGACTGGCGCGTTCTCCCGCGCGGCGGCCTGGGCGGTGGTCGGTCCGCAGTTCGTGCACGAGACGATGATCAACGTGAACTACCCGCTGCTCGCCGAGCGGCAGGACAGGCCGCGCGAGCTGCTGCGCGCGTACGAGCGGCTCTCGGCGCTTTCGCTCCTGCTGCTCGTGCCGGCGCTCGCGCTGCTCGCGGCCTTCGCCGAGCCGGTCGTCAGGACCGTCCTCGGCGAGCAGTGGCTCGTTTGCGCACCGTACCTGCGCATCCTCGCCGCCGGCGCGGCGTTCGAGCCGGCGCAGTGCCTCTTCCAGAATCTCCTCTACGTGCGCGGGCGCACCGACACGGTGCTGGTGCTCGAGGCGGTGGAGAAGCCGGTCGTGCTGGCGCTCGTGTTCGCCGCGATCCCGTTCGGGCTCGGCTGGCTCTGCGCGGCGAAGTCGGCCGCGACGATCTTCATGGCGGCGGTCAACTACGTGGCCGCGCGGTGCAAATGCAGAATCAGGGAAGGAGCGAAGGAATGAGTCTTGGCGACGGACGCAGGATGTTTTGGGTGCTCTTCTTCGCCTTTGCGGCGATCTATCTCGCGGCGAGGCTGCCGTGGATTGCGTGCGACCCCGGGGTCCCGTCGATGTGGGAGTACGGCTACAACGCGACGGACGAGGGATACTATCTCGACGGCGGCAAGGAGAAGTTCCTGTGGGGCAGCTTCTGGGACCCGGTGCGCAGCGAGGCGTACACCTACGGCTACTCGGCGCTGACGCACTGGCTGAGCTACCTGGCGCATCTCGCGTTCGGGCTTTCGACCTGGACGTGGCGGCTGCCGTTCCTGGCGATCTTCCTCTGCGGCTGGCTCGCCGTGTTCAGCCATGTAGCGCGGCGTTCGGGCGCCACGCTCGCCTTCGCGCTCTGCGCGGCGGTGTCGCTCACGCCGATGACGCTCGCGTACGAGCGGACGGCGAGCAACGACGCGGTGATCGCGGCGCTGACCGTGGCGACGTACGTGCTGGCGGCCGGGCGCGCGTGGTGGCGGGTGGCGGCCGCCGGCGCGCTCGCGGGGGCAATTTCGCTGGTGAAGCCTTCGGTCTGGGTGCTGCTGCCGATCGCGGCGGCCGGGGCGCTGGAGGACCGCACATTTCGCGAAGGCTGGCGGCGGCTTGTCGTATTCGCGGCCGCGGCGCTCGCGTCCGTGTTCGCGTGCAAACTCGCCGTGGCCGCTTCGCTGTTGCCCGAGTCCGCCAGCTCCGGGTTTTCGGTCTGGGAGATCGTCAGGCGCACCACTACCCACTATCCGCTGCCGCCGATCTTCGATTTCGCCTCGCACTTCAAGGGCATTTCGTCCTTCCCGCGCGATCCCTCGATCCAGATGCTTGGCCCACTTGCCCCGCTGATTCTGTCGGTCCCGCTCGCGCTGGCGCTGAGGACGGCGCTATTGCGGCGCTGGAACGGACATCTCCTGCTGTTCCTTGCCGTTCCCGCCTACGTCGCGGCGGTTTCGGTGATGAACACCATCTACACCCACTACTTCCTGCCGGCGGTGGCGGCGCTGCCGCTGGTCGTGTCCGCCGCAGTGGCGGAGTTCGAGGCGGACGCCGCGCCGGCGGGCGGCTGGCGGGAGACCGGCTGGAAGGACCGGGCCTTCATGCCGTTCGTGATGGCGGTGCTCTGCGCCGCGGGACTGGTGGTCGTCGCCATGCAGTCCGCCGCGCCTGTGGTCGTGCAGCAGTTCTATTCGCGGGTGTACAACCTGCCGGCGAAGAACGTCTGGGGGATGACCTGGCCGGTGGTCGCCGTGTTTTCGTTGGCGCTGACGGCGGTGCTGGCGTTCGCGAACGGACGCGGCACGACGCCCGTCAAGGCGACGGCGTGGGCGTTCGCCGCGGTGGTTGCGGGGTCGGTGGCGTTCGCGGCCTGGCCGGCGGCGCAGCTCGCGCCGTACATGAAGAAGGCGGCGGGGGACTATTTTGCGCCGCTTGCCGTCTCGACCGTGGTCTCGGCGCTGGCGCTGCTGGCAATCTTCGGTCCGCGGCGCGCTGTCGTGCGGCGCGGCGCGGTGGCGGTCGGTGCCGGCCTCCTGTTCGCGGCGGCGTATCTCGTGGTGCCGAACTGGCGCGCGGCGGCGACGGAGCTGCTGCGGCCGGGGACGCGCTTCCACGCCCAGGCGGCGAAGGAACTTGCCGCGCTGGTGCCGGAGAACGCGGTGGTCGTCGGCGAGCGTTCCAACCAGATGCTGATGTCGCTGCCGATCCGCACGGCGACCACCTTCCCGGCGAACAGCGATCCGATGCCGGTGATAAGGTCGGTTCGCAAGGCGGATCCGGACGCGAAGCTCTTCGCGCTCGTCGACACCCAGCATGCGTACAACCTGCAGCACTACCGCAAGCACGCGGACGAGGTGCAGCTCCGACTTTTGAAGACGCTTAGGATGCCGTCGTTCTCCTCCGGCGCCCTTTGCGACGTCCACCTCTGCGAAATCAAGACGAAGTAACGAAATCTCATGGGGTGGTGATGGTGGGATGAATAATGGTATAATACGCAGCAAGGGGCTATGGTATAGGTTGCCGGGGAAGGTGGTTAGGGCCTTCTCGTTCCGCGGCAGGGGATCAGCCGGCGCGGCGTGGGTTTCAGAAACAAAAACACAACAAATCAAAGCAAGGAAGGAAAACAACATGAACATAAAGACCGCAGTTGCTGCGATGTCGGTACTCGCATCAGCAAGCACGTTCGCCGACTTCACCATCAACCTCGACTTGTCCGGCAAGCCGATGCGCGACCTCTCGAAGACGACCTCCAAGGCCATTGTCGGCTACATCAGCGCGATGCACGCCTACGGCGACGACTACTGGTTCGTCTCCAACAAGTACGAGACAGCCTCGGTCATGAAGAAGGCCGGCTGCTACAACACGGCCACCTGGAGCTCCGACCAGTGGTTCGCCCGCCGCAACGACAAGAACCCGAAGACGCGCACGAACCCGAAGGCGCAGTTCGACTTCTGGAAGGAGAACGGCTTCAAGGTGCTGATTGGGCTTACCGGCATCGGGCCGAAGCAAGCCGCCGATGCGGCGCAGTTCAAGGCGGCCGTGGACAGCCGGCTCGAGTTCGTGAAGTGGATCATAGACAACAAGTACAAGGACGTCGTGCAGGGCTTTGAGCTCGGCTGCGAGACGTACTATGTGCCCTACGACTCCCAGGACGCGCTCATCAAGCTCTGGACGGCGCTCGTGCCGGAGATCCTGAAGCTGTGGCCGAACTGCTACATGGGCGTTCCGGTCGCAGAGAACTTCGAGCTCAATCCGGACATCAAGCAGGTCCGGAACCGTATGCTCGCCGCCGGCGAGATCAAGCGCGACACCTACTTCGCGGCGGCCGCGTTCAACAAGTATTCGGCCTATTTCATCATGGGGCTCGCGACGAACAACGTCCTCGACAAGATCTCCCACGTCACCTACCACACCTACGGCGCCGAGACTCCCTACAGCTGCTCCTACTACGGCGTGAAGCGCATCCGTGGCTTCGCCGAGGCGTTCCCCGAGATCAAGGACAAGCGCACCTGGTGGACTGAGATCCGTCCGCGCTCCGACGAGGACAACCGCTGCCAGCGCATCTTCCGCGAGGCGCTGATCATGGGCCACTACTCGCTTATGATGATGTGCCAGCCCGAGGTGGACGGCTTTTACCACCACAACATGTGCAACCTCGCCGGCGCGCTCTACATCTCGAACGGCAAGAGCTGGAACGTCCAGTGGATGGACGAGGGTGGTGAATATCCCGACTACGACAGCCCGCTCGGTCGCCCACGCATGGAGGTCGGCGCGCAGGGCGCGGTCTACCACATCATCGCCAGCGCGCTGATCTCGCACCCGCTCCTCTGGCACCACGGCACCTCGAAGGACATGGACACCGAGGACAGCTTCTACACCTCCGCCCGCGTCTGCGACCAGGTCTACGAGCGTCGCAAGGCGCTCAAGGCAGGCGCCAAGGCGCCGGAAGTCCCCGGCGAAGTCGAGTGGGCCGCGCTCACCAAGGGCAACGAGCTCTGCCTCGTGATGGTCAATACCAAGTCCACCGCCGAGAAGATCCAGGTAACCGTCCCCGGCAGGCAGTTCGCGGCGCCGACCTACCGGATCGCCCGCATCAAGGACCCGAAGTACATCGACTGCCGCGAGGTCCCCGGCGAGGCAAGTCTCTGGGAGGTGCTGGCATACGAGGATACGCAGACGGGCTTTGCCGGCGGCGGTGCCTACGAAGGGCCCAAGAGTGGCTTTGACACCCTCAAGATCGAGATCGGCCCGCACACCGCGCAGTCCGTCACGGTCGTGATGCGCAACGCGCCGAAGAAGTAGTCCTTCTTCCCTACGCCCGCCACAACGGCGGGCGTGAGTTTGTCAGCCCGCGAGGAACGGGTTGGAGGCGAACTCGCGCGCGAGGGTCGTCTCGGGGCCGTGGCCGGGGATGACGAGCGTCCCCGGCGGCAGCGCTTTGAGCGAGCGGAGGCTCGCCATCAGCGTCGCCATGTCTCCGCCGGGGAAGTCGGTGCGCCCGACCGAGCCGGCGAAGAGCGTGTCTCCGCTCAGCAGCAGTCCGCGCGCGCCGTCGCCGGCGTCGAAGTCCTCAAGGTAGTACGAAACGCCGCCGGGAGTGTGGCCTGGGGTGTCCAGCACCCTGAAGAGCGGTGCCTCGGACGCGGGTCGGAGCCCTTCGATTTTCACGACCGGCGGATACTCAGGCGGCATCTGGTTGAAGGGGTGGGAGACGACGGGGATGTCCCGCTCGCCGAGGTAGACCGGCGTCCCGGGCGCGGCGGCGAGAATCGCGTTGACTCCGCCGATGTGGTCGAAGTGGGCGTGGGTGAGGAAAATCCCGCGCGGCCGGAGGGCGAGTCGCTTTAGCTCGCCGAGGATCCGCCGCGGCTCGCCGCCGGGGTCGACGATCCACGCCTCGCCGTCCCGGTGGAGGATGGTGCAGTTGACTTCGAACGACCCGACGCTGATGGTAATGCGCTTCATGAGGCGAAGTATACCATATTTTCGCCCGTTCCGCGCCGGTGCGCCGTCACGGCGCGCCGTAGACCTCGTCGTGCTGGCTGAGGTCCAGTCCGGCGGCCTCGCAGGGCGGCGAGACGCGCATCCCGATCATGCGGTTGGTGATCCAGTAGAGCAGCATGCTGACGACGAAGGTGTAGGCGATGACGATCGCGACGCCGGCGACGGCGGCGACGAACTCCATGAAGCCCGCGTGGGTCCAGGCGATCAGCCCGGTCTGCGCGAACACGCCGGTGAATATGGTCGCTACGATACCGCCGATACCGTGGGTGGGGAAGACGTCGAGCGCGTCGTCGATGCGGGAGTGCGCCTTCCAGTAGACCGCAACGTTGCAGATGAGGGTGGTGAGGAAGGAGATGGTGAACGCCTGGCCGATCGTGACGACGTCGGCGCACGGCGTGATCGCCACCAGGCCGACCACCGCGCCCACGGCGGCGCCCATGCCGGACGGCTTGCGCCCGCGCAGGCAGTCGAAGAGCACCCACGCCATCATCGCCGTGGCGCCGGAGGTGTTGGTGTTGAGGAACGCCTTGACCGCGGTGCCGTCCGCCGCCAGCGACGAGCCGCCGTTGAAGCCGAACCAGCCGAGCCACAGCATCGCCGCGCCGAGGATGACGAACGGGATGTTCGCCGGCAGGGTCGGCGCATTTGGCGCCTTGGAGCGGCGGCCGAGGAAGAGCGCGCCCACGAGCGCGGCCACGCCGGAGGAGGCGTGGACGACGATGCCGCCGGCGAAGTCGTGGATGCCGATGCCCATTAGGTTGTGGAGGAATCCGTCCGGATGCCACGTCCAGTGCGCGAGCGGGCAGTAGATGAACACGCAGAAGAGCATCATGAACACGAGATAGGCCGAGAAGCGCACGCGCTCGGCGAAGGCGCCGGTGATGAGCGACGGGGTGATGATCGCGAACTTCATCTGGAAGAGCGCGAAGAGCGCGAGCGGAATGGTGGGCGCGATCGCCTCGTTCACCTTCGCGCCAACGTCCCGGAACATGAAGAACTGCGACGGGCTTCCGATGAGCCCGAGCCCGCCGACGTCGTCGCCGAAGCTCAGTGAGAAACCCACGACTACCCAGAGCATGGAGATGATGCCCATGGCGATGAAGCTCTGGAGAATCGTGGAGATCACGTTCTTGCGCCCGACCATGCCGCCGTAGAAGAACGAGAGGCCTGGCGTCATCATCAGCACGAAGATCGTCGCGGTGATCATCCAGGCGACGTTCGCAGCGTTGAACTTCTCGTCCGGCTCCCAGATGTCGGGCGTCTCGGGGAAGAACGCCCCGATTGCCGCGACCAGCGCCACCAGACTCATTAGCACTACATACCTTTTTTTGACTTTCATGGTTGTCCTTTCGGTTTGCAAAGCCAGAAAGCAGAACCCGTGCCAACGCCTGTGGAATGCCCTTCGAGGCTGCCGCAGCCAGCGTCTTTTACATAATTCGTCAGATCTCCGCCGCCAGCGTTACATGTCTTGTCCGCCCCGGCGTTGGATTTCGTCCGCACCGTAATCTCATCTCAAGGTGGCTGATGCCGCGGCGGTTTCCGCGGCGCTTGGGCGGCTGGGTGCTTCCATCCGCGCGCGGAAAATGCTATAATATCCGCCGTGAAGAAAAAAGAAAGGAGCACAAGATGACAAGTTGCGGATGGCTGTGGCTTTACGCGGGCGTGGGACTGATGCTGGCGGAACTGCTGGCGCCGGGGTTCGTGGTGTTCTTCTTCGGGCTTTCCGCCGCGTCGGTGGGGCTGTGCCGCTTCGCGTTTGGCGAGGCGCTCACCCCGACCTGGCAGCTCGCGGCGTTCTCCGCCTTCTCGGTGCTCTACCTGCTCTTCCTTAGGCGCTGGCTGAAGCGCGTCTTCATGGGCACGGTCACCACCTCGGCGACCGACTTTGAAGACGACATGGTCGGCCGCTTCGCCAAGGTGACGGCCGCGATCGCGCCGCCGAAGACCGGTCGGGTGATGGTGGGCGACGCCGAGTGGACCGCCTCCGCAGCGGCACCAATTGCCGCGGGCGCGGACGTCAAGGTGGTTGCGCGCGAAAATCTGACGCTTCGGGTGGAGCCGGTTTAGGGCGGCCGTGCGGAAGGTCGAGGCGTTCGACGCGCGGCGCAAGGCCGTGGACGCGGTGGCGGACTTCATCGCCGCGCGTTCGCGTCCCGACGCATCGGGCGCCGCTTCGCTTGCGCACCTCCTCGTCGTCGTGCCGACCGCCGAGAGCGGCCGCCGCCTCCGGCACTCGCTGGCGCGGCGCTTTCCCGCCGGCGTCGTCCCGCCGCTGGTCCGTACGCCGGCGCACCTCGTCGATCTCTCCGCGCCAGACATCGCCGGCCGCGCCGACGAGCTGCTGGCGTTCAGGGAGGCGCGGGACGGCAAGGGCGGCTTTGACGTCGCCGCCGAGCTCGCGGACATCCGCCACATCCTCGGCGCGAATGCGCTTTCCTTTGCCGACGTCGCCAGGCAGGTAGGTTCAATCCTCAACGGCGAGCTGGCCGACGTCGAGGTCGAGCGCTGGCAGAAGCTCGCCGACCTTGAATCGCGCTATCTCGCTGCGCTCGCCCGCCGCGGCAAACGCGACCGGATCGCGGTGCTCAAGGATGCGCTCGCGAAGCCCGTCGAGTTCCCCGGCGTAGAGGCGGCGGTCGTCGCCTGCGTCCTCGATTCGATCCCGGTGATGAACCGCGTCTTGGATGGGTCGGGTCTGCCGGTGACGGAGCTCGTCCCCGACGTGTCGTCCGCACCAGAGCTCATTCGTTCGCAGATCGTCGTCTCTGGCACGGCGTCGAGCGAGGCGGCGAAGATAGCGGCGTTATTCGCGTCCGTCAAGGATGACGAGGCGCTCCCCTCGCTCTGCCTCGCCGACCCCGAGACCTTCCCCGAGGTCCAGGGCGCGCTGCGTGCCCGCGGGCTCAGGGTGCACAACCCCTCGGCGACGCCGCTTTCCACCTCGTCGCTCGGCCACCTCGCCCGCCAGCTTGCCGCGCTCGCGCGGACGTCGTCGTATTCCGTCTTCTCCGCGTTCGTGCGCGGCGGCGACGTCCGGCGCTGGCTCAAGGCGGAGTTGGACCTCGACGACGAGAAGCTCACTGCCGCGATAGTCGACCTCGACAACCGCCAGCAGCAGCTCATCCCGGCGAAGGTGGGCGACATCGCGCCGAAGACGGAGCACACGCTGCGCGCGATCTTCGAGTTCGTCCAGGTGCAGCTTCGGAAGCGCGGCCTGCGGCAGATGCTCGCCTCGATCTTCTCGACGCTCGTCCTCGACGAGCGCGACGAGCGGTCGCGCGAATTCGCCGCCGCCGCAGAGGCGGTGAACGCGCTCGTCGACGAGTGCTTCGCCCCTGACGTGCCGCGGGAACTGGCGCTGGAGCTTTTTGAGCGGCGGCTTGGCGAGGCGGCCTACGAGCTGGAGCCGGACGAAGGCGAGACGATCCTCACCGACGGCTGGCTTGAGTTGCCGTTCCTCGACTCGGACGAGGTTGCGATCTCCGGCTTTGCGGAAGGGCGGGTGCCGGAGTCCGTCGTGGGCCACGCCTTCCTTCCCGATTCGCTCCGCCGTGGACTCGGTCTCGCCGACAACGCATCGCGCACGGCGCGCGACCGGACGATTCTCGCAATGGCGCTTGCCTGCCGTGAACCGTCGGCGGTGACGGTCTATTTCCATTCGGTGGACGGGAATGGCGACGTCCTGAAGCCGTCGCGGCTCCTGTTCGACTGCAGCGACGACGCGGAGTTTGTCCGTCGTGTGGCCTGGCTCTACGCGGCGCGCGCCGGCACCGGCGAGACGCCGCCCGCCGACCTGCCAGCGCAGTGGAGGATCAACCTGCCGGTGCCGTCGGAGCATACGGAGCTCAACAGGACCTCGCCCTCCAGTCTCGACCTCTACCTGCGCTGTCCGTTCACCTACTTCCTCCGCAAGACGTTCGACGAGAGCGAGGACTACCGAGCCGAGGAGCTGGACGCGTCGGAGTTCGGCAACCTCGCGCACGACGCACTGGAGGAGTGGGGTAGCGGGGAGCTGAAGGACTCGACGGACGCCGACGCGATTGCGGCGGAGCTGGAGAAGAGGGTCGACGCGCTGCTCGCGGAGCGCTTCGGGCTGGAGATTCCGGCGATTGTCGCGCTCCAGGGCGAGAGCGTGAAGCGGCGGCTTCGCCGCTTCGCCGCGCTCCAGGCCGCGCGCGCGGCCGAGGGCTGGCGTGTCGTGGCGACGGAGCGCAAGATGAAGGTCGCCTACGGCCACACGCTGGTGGCGGGGCGGTGCGATCGCATCGACTTCAACGAGCGGACGGGCGAGTGGTGCGTCATCGACTACAAGACGTGGGACAGCGCGGCGCATGCCGCCGCGTACGAGATGGAGAAGGATCCAGAGACCGGCGAGAGCGTCCGCGTCTGGAAGAGTCTGCAGCTTCCGCTTTATTGCGCGATGCTCGATGCCGACCCGGACTTCCCGGAGGCGAAGCGCGAGCGCATCACGGCCTCGTACTGCGTGCTCGCCAGGGCCGCTGCGGATGCGTGCTACACCGAGCCTTTTTCCGGCGCCGAGGTCCCCGAGGCGGAGGCGAAGGTGAAGGAGCTGGTTGCCGGCATCGAGCACGGCGTCTTCTGGCCGGCGTCGGACACGCGCCAGTGGCGGTTCGACTTCGAGGACTGGATCTTCAACTCTCCCGAGGAAAGCGTCGCCCCCGCCTGGCTTGAAGACCAGCAGCGGCGAGTGGAGTCGTTTTTGGTATAATACGGACATCGGCGCAAGGCGCCTGGAAAGGATCAATCATACACATGTCGGTCGTTCCCGAGACTTCGACGACGCTCCTCCGCGACCTGGCGAAGGAGTCGCACCGCTCCGCGCTTCACGAGGCATACGCGAAGGACGCGGCGGTGGGCGGGGCAGCGTCCGGCGCGGATGACGGCCAGTGGCGCGACGCGCTTTTTGAAATCGCCCTGCAGCAGTTCATGGCGGAT
>SFPL01000115.1 GCA_004551905.1 Lentisphaeraceae bacterium | reverse complement strand
CTGTCCCCGTCGGCATCCCGTCGGGTGGCTTGTCATGCCTTGAACAGGCTGTGCGGCAGGGTCTCGTCGCGCAAAACCGCTTACAAATGTCCACGGCGGCTCGGCGCAGCCGAGACGACGGGGGTATTTGTAATCCGTGCGGCGAAACCTTGCGCGTAGACAGGCGACGGCGAAATATGGTATAATTCGCAAACTATGTCCATAGTATTAGGTTTACCAAAGGGGAGTCTGCAGGAGTCCACGTTCGCCCTCTTCAAGCGGGCGGGCTTCAACGTCACCTGCTCCAGCCGCAGCTACACGCCGTCGATCGACGACGAGGAGATCAAGTGCCGCCTTCTCAGGCCGCAGGAGATGAGCCGCTACGTCGAGCTCGGGCTGCTGGACGCTGGCATCTGCGGCTGGGACTGGGTCTACGAGAACGGCAGCGACGTCCAGGAGATCTGCGAGCTCAACTACTCCAAGGCCACGTCCAACCCGGTTCGCTGGGTGCTGGCGGTGCCGAACGACTCGAAGATCAAGTCGGTGAAGGACCTCGCCGGCAAGCGCATCTCCACCGAGGCTGTCGGGCTGGTGAAGCGCTACCTGAAGAAGAACCGCGTCGAGGCCGACGTCGAGTTCAGCTGGGGCGCGACGGAGGTGAAGGCGCCGGAGCTCGTCGACGCGATTGTCGACCTCACCGAGACCGGCTCGTCGCTCCGCGCGAACAACCTGCGCATCGTCGACACCATCCTCGTCTCCACCACGCGCTTCATCGCCAACAAGGCGTCCTGGAAGAACAAGGCGAAGCGTGCGAAGCTGGAGCAGCTCAAGACGCTGCTCGTCGGCGCGCTCGAGGCGCAGCGCCGCGTGCTTCTCAAGTGCAACGCGCCGAAGGCCTCGCTCGACCGGGTGGTCAAGGCGATGCCCGCCCTGCACGCGCCGACGGTGAACGCGCTGCACGGCGGCGACTGGTTCGCGGTGGAGTCGGTGGTGGAGGAGCGCAAGGTGCGCGACCTCATCCCCGCGCTCAAGTCGGCCGGCGCCACCGGCATCATCGAGCTGCCGCTCAACAAGATCATCTTCTGAGGCGAGGGGGCTCGCCGAGAACTGAACCAAATCCAAGGAGAAAAGAAAATGGGATCCATCAAGAAGAAGCGCCGCAAAAAAATGTCGAAGCACAAATACGACAAGCGCATGAAGGCGCAGCGGCACAAGAACAAGTAAGCACCTCGCCGTGCCGCATCCGCCCGCTCTCCGTCAGGGGTCGACGACCTCCGGCGGGGAGTTGCGTTTTGCGCGAACTACGAGCCACGAACTACGAGCCACGATATTTGGTATAATACGCGCATGAAGAGGATTTTCATCGACGGCTCGGCGGGGACGACGGGCCTCAGGATACGCGAGCGGCTGGCGGGCCGCGCCGACATCGAGGTGGTGGCGCTTCCCGAGGAGCTGCGCAAGGACGCGTCCGCGCGGCGCGCGGCGCTCAACGACTGCGACGTGGCGATGCTGTGCCTGCCGGACGCGGCGGCGGTCGAGGCTGCGGCGATGGTGGAGAATCCGGAGGTGGTAGTGATCGACACCTCCACCGCGCATCGCGTCGCGGACGGCTGGGAGTACGGCTTCCCTGAGCTCGCGGGGCGCCGCGAGCGCATCGCGAAGGCGAAGCGCATCGCCAACCCGGGCTGCCACGCCTCCGGCTTCATCGCGCTCGTCGAGCCGCTGGTGCGCGCGGGCGTCATCGCGCCGTCCGCGCGGCTTTCGTCCTTCTCGCTCACCGGCTATTCCGGCGGCGGCAAGAAGATGATCGCCGAGTACGAGGAGAACCACCTAACCACCCAACCACCGAACCGCCCAACCTATCTTGGCGGCCGGCAGTACGCGCTCGGCCAGGCGCACAAGCACCTGCCCGAGATGGTCAAGGTCTGCGGGCTCGACTTCGCGCCGTGCTTCTCGCCGGTCGTCGTGCCGCATTTCAGCGGCATGGAGGTGACCGTCTTCCTTCACGGCGTCGATCCGTCCGCGGTGCGCGAGGTCTACTGCGCGGCCTACGGAGTCGGGAGCGGCATGGTGAAGTTCGCCGAGGATCCGTCCGAAGGCGGCTTCCTCTCCTCCGCCGCGCTCTCCGGGCGCGACGACATGGAGGTTTCGGTTTTCGGCACGGCCGAGCGCGCGATTCTCGTGTCGCGCTTCGACAACCTTGGCAAGGGGGCGTCAGGCGCGGCGATCCAGAACCTGAACCTGGTCCTCGGCGCGCGCGAGGGCGAAGGGCTGGTGCGCGGATAGGTGCAGATGGAATCAAGGAGGACGACGATGAAAAGGTGGGTGCTGTGTGCGGCTGCCGCGTACATTGCCGCGGCGTCTGCCGCGGACGGCAAGCTGGAGACTGCGAAGTGGCAGGCGGCGATCGACGCGGCGTCCGCCGCGGGCGGCGGCGTGGTGGCGGTGCCCAAGGGCGACCATCCGACCGGCGGACTGTTCCTCAGGTCGAACGTCGAGCTTCGGCTCGAGAAGGGCGCGCGGCTCGTCGCCTCGGGGAATCCGGCGGACTTCGCGCCGCCGTGCGCGGTGGTGGCGGCGGTTGGCGCGACGAACGTGGCGATAACCGGCGAGGGCGAGATCTTCGGCAACGGCTGGGCCTACGACTATTCGCGCAAGGACCAGCCCAAGCCAAAGGGGCTCTGCTTCCAGCACTGCTATCGGGTGAAGCTGGAGGACTTCACCCTGCGTGACTCGGCGGCGTGGGGGATCAACGTCTTCCGGTGCGAGGACGTGGTCGCGCGCCGGGTGAAGATCGACAGCCACGCCGGCGTCTGCACCGACGGCTTCGATATCGAGGGCAAGAACGTCCTGATCGAGGACTGCGACGTCGACTCCGGCGACGACGCGTACTGCATCAAGTCCCACGAGGTCGGCTACGCGGTGGAGAACATCGTGGTGCGCGGCTGCACGGCGCGCTCGCACTGCAACGCGTTCAAGCTCGGCACCGCCTCGCACGGCGTCATGCGCAACATCTCGTTCGTCAGCTGCCGCGCCCTGCCCTCGCGGCGCGTCTACCGCGACCTCGGCCCGATGCCGAAGGACCTGCTCAACTGGAAGCCGGTCGAAGGCGCGCCGTGGTATCTCTGCGGGCCGGGCTTCGGCTGCATCAACGTCGAGTGCGTGGACGGCGGGCTGGTGGAGAACATCGTCGCCGACGACATTTCGATGGAGGGCTTCCAGACGCCGATCTTCGTGCGCGGCGGCGACCGCGAGGGATTCAACGACGACTTCGCCGACTGTTCCCTGGGCGGATGGTTCACTCTCCGCAACGTCGTCATCTCCAACGTCCGCGGGCGCGCCGACGGCCGCACGCCCTCCACCATCACCGGCGCCGGACGGTGCCGGCCGGAGAACATCGTCCTTCGGAACATAGACCTCGAGATTCCCGGCGAGGGCGAGAACGCGAAGCCGTTTTCGTGGCCGGGCGAGGAGAAGAAGGGGATGTATCCGCAGACGAACATGTTCGACCCCTACCACCTGCCCGCGTACGGACTTTTCGTGGACAAGGCCGACGGCGTGAGGATGGAGAACGTGAAGTTCCGCCTCCGTCCCGGGACGACAGACGCGCGGCCGGCGGTCTGCGAAAGAAAGTAGGGAGCGCAAATGGACAGAAGGGTAGTAGTCGAGATTGACCTGAAGGCGCTGGTGCGCAACTACCGGCGCATCGCCGCGCACGTGAAGCCGGCGAAGGTGCTGTGCGTCCTCAAGGCGAATGCCTACGGGCTGGGCGTCGCGCCGTTCGCGCGCGCGCTCGGCGCGGCGGGCTGCCGCAGCTTCGGGGTGGCCGAGCCGTACGAGGCGCTGGAGATCTCCGCCGCGCTGCGCCGCGCCGGCGTGCGCGACGCGGAGGTGCAGATCCTCTCCAGCGTTCTGCCGGACGAAGTCGTCGAGATGGTGCGCGGCGGCGTCACGCTGCCGGTGACCGGACTCGAGGGCGCGAAGCTCATCTCGTCCGCCGCGGTGAAGCTGCGCCGGCGCGCGCGCGTCCACTTCAAGCTCGACACCGGCATGGGCCGGCTGGGCATTCTGGCGACGGGTCCCGGCGGCGTCGAGCGCGCGCTTGAGGAAATCAGCGCGGCGGCGGCGCTGCCCGGACTCGACTGCGAGGGGATCTTCTCGCACTGTCCGGTCGCCTACGAGCCGAAGAACCCGTTCACGCCGCAGCAGATCGCGCTCTTCAAGCGCGTGGTCGCGGCGGCGGCGAAGGCGGGCCTCCGCTTCCGGATGGTGCACATGGCCGCCTCCGACGCGATCAACAACTTCCCGGAGACCGCGCGCCGCCCGTTCACCCACGTCCGCACCGGCATCAACCTGCACGGCTCCTTCGACCCCAACGGCAGGCGCGCGCTCAAGGTGGAGAGCGTGCTCACGCTGAAGACGCGCGTCGCGCAGGTGCGCGAGCTGCCGGCGGGCACGACGCTCGGCTACGGGCGCACCTGGTGCCTTGCCTCGCCGTCGAAGATCGCGACGATCTCGGCGGGCTACGCCGACGGCCTGCCGCTCGCGCTCACCAACCGCGGCTTCGTGTTCATCGGCGGCAGGCGCTGTCCGATCGTAGGGCGGATCTCGATGGACTATGCGACCGTCGACGTGACCGGGGTCGAAGGCGTGAAGGCGGGTGACGAGGTGATCTGCTTCGGACGCTGCGGCAAGGACGCAATCACGCCCGACGACTGGGCGGCGCTCAAGGGTACCCACGCCTACGACATCATCTGCTCGCTCGGCAGCCGCGTCCAGCGCATCGCAAAGGGTTGACTCAGCCAACGCGCCAGCGTTGGCTCACGGATTACAAATCCCTAATTCTTCGCACAGGTAGGCCGTAGGAGGCGACCTTTGTCCACAGGGCCGGGATGGCGTCGCGCCATCCCGGCCCGTCCTGCATATTTTGACTTTTTTGCAGATTCCCCCTTGACTTTTG
>SFPL01000114.1 GCA_004551905.1 Lentisphaeraceae bacterium | reverse complement strand
TCGACTTGCATGCCTAATCCACGCTACCAGCGTTCGTTCTGAGCCAGAATCAAACTCTCAGAAAAAGATTCTTGAGTTATTGTTGATCGGCCCCTTGCACAAACATTTACTGTCTTCTCTCTCGCCGGTTGTCAAAGAGCAACGCCCGCCTCTTACGGGCGAACGAATGCGTAGTATATCATAATCGAGGCGATGCGCGCAAGGGGGTAGTTTTCAAAAAGTCGTGGCCCCAAGGTTCGGCTACACTTTCAGGAAGATGTTCTTGCGGTAGAGGAAGTAGAGGAACAGCCTGCAGACGACGGTGTAGCCGAGCCGGTAGTCGGCGGCTCGAACTCCGCTAGCGCCGGCGCGCACATTGCCAACGCAACGTCACTCCTCCTGTTTGCGGGGAAGGATGAAGGCGGCGAGGAACGCAAGAAGAATCGGCAAGGCGACGACGTTGATGGCAACGGCGCGCACAACTTCGCGGGGCTCGACGCATTCATCGCGGGAAAGCCGCTCGAGCGGAGTGAGCGACGAGACCGGGTGCGTCGCGTCGGTGACCGTCCGCGCCACCATTAGCCCGATCCGGTCGGAGAGCGTCGCGCCAAATTCGTCCGGATACTGCTCCACCACGCTCGGGCTCATTTCGCTCACCAGCAGGAAGACTATCGCCGTGAAGAGCGCCACCGGGCGCCCCAGCGCAGCGGAAAGAAACACCCCGAAGGCGACGACAAGCGTGACCACCGCGGCCATCTCTGCCCACGACCGCAGCAGGTTCCAGACAAACGAGTCCGCCGGCACCAGCAGCTCCACGTCGCGGCGTGGACGCATCATCAGCGCGTCTTTGCCGTCGTTGCGGAACGTCAGCACCCCCTCCTCGCCCGCGTCGCCGCCGCGGTCGGCGAGCGGGAAGACAAGCACCGCCTGGGTCAAGTTGGAGACCACAGCGGAAAGCGCCCCGAGCCGCAGCTCGCCGGCCACGTCCTGGCGCGCGTTGTTCACGTTCGAGAACCTGAACCGCGCCGAGACTTCGCCGGAACGCGGCGCCTCCACTCCGTCGAAGCGGAAGCGCCAACGCGCCGTCGAGTTGGTATGCACCGTCTCGTAGCGGTCCCAGGCGCGCGTCTCCAGGATCCTCAACACCGTCGAGCGCCGGGCCTTCTTCACCGCCTCTGGCGTGTCCGGCGACTTCATGTACTCCGCGTACATCGCCTTCGCCTCCTCGGCCGGCGACGGCATGGCGGGATGGAGCACGTGGACGCAGCGCCGCCCTTCCGCGGCGGTTCCGGCCGCGAACGGGGCGAGCGCGCAGGCGAGCGCGAGCACCGCTGCGCCGGTGGACGCAAGCGCGGCGATCTTGGCCGCCGCAATCATAAAATACCTCACTGGACGCACCATCGTCAGCTGCAGCCGCTTCGCCGCGCGCTCCCGCGCGAGCGACCCGGTGGCCGCCGCCAGCATCGAGACGGTCACGAGCGCCATCACGCCGCCAAGGCCGTAGCGGAGGCAGACCTCGCGCATGCCCTCCGCGGTGCCGTCGCCCACCACCAGCCGCGGCACCGCGAGCATCCACGCCGCCGACGCCGCCGACAGCATCGCCAGCGACCACGAGCGCGACAGCGCCCGGAGCTCCAGCAGGAATATGTCGAAAAACGCCCTCATCGCCGGCGGTCACCCCTTGAGAAACGGCGCGAGCGCGAAATCCTGCACGTCCCCGACCTTGGCGAGGAAGAACTCCTCGAGACTCGTCCCCAGCTCCGCCACCTTCCCCTCGGCGACGGATCTGCCGCGGTTGAGGATCATCACCCGGTCGCAGATGTCCTCGGCGTCCGCCAGCATGTGCGAGGTGGTGAGCACCGTCATTCCGCCGCGTGCAAGCGCCTTGACGAGCGTCTTCACCTCCTTGGTCGAGATCGGGTCGAGTCCGGATGTCGGCTCGTCCAGCACCAGCAGCTCTGGCCTGCCCACGAGCGCGGACGCGAGCGCCACCCTGCGCGCCATGCCCTTGGAGAAGCCGCCCACCGGACGGTTCGCGACGTCCTCCAGCCCCACCATCGCCAGCAGTTCGCGCGTCCGCCGCACCGCCTCGCGCCGCGGCAGCGAGCAGAGCCCGGCGTAGTAGCGGAGCGTCTCTGCGGCGGTGAGGAACGGGTGCAGGTAGCTGAGCTCGGGGAGATACCCGAGCCGGCGGCGCGCGGCGACCGACTGCGGACCGAGCCCGAAGAGCCGCACCTGGCCGGCGCTGGGCGAGAGGAGCCCGAGGATCATCTTGATCGTGGTCGACTTGCCGGAGCCGTTCGGGCCGAGGAGCCCGAACACCTCGCCGCGGCGGACTCCGAGCGAAAGCGCGTCCACCGCCACCACAGTCGGCCGCAGCCAGAAGTCGCGGAAGGTCTTGGACACGCCGTTGAGCGAAACTACGATTTCAGGTTCCATGGTCATTCCCGGTTCAGGCTGAAGTGGATTCCGAAGATCAGGAAGCCGGCCACCGCCGGCAGCGCGGCGGCGACCGCGAGCGCGACATCCGCGAACGGAATCGACCCGCCGCGCGAAAGCGACTCGGCGCGGTAGTAGACGTCCATCGCAGGCAGCATCGCCGCGAGCACGACGCCGGAAAGCGCCGCGGCGGCGTTGGCGCGGAAGCGCACCGCAAACGCGACGGCGGCGGAGAGCAGCACCAGCGCCGGGCAGGCGACAAGCACCGCCGCCGGCACAAGCCTGAGGCAGTCCCCGCTGGACAGCGCAGCGGACACCGCTCCGCCCGCGACGGAGACGCCAGCCGCGATAAAGAACGCCGTCAGCACGAAGCGGAAGCGGAAGAACCGGTTGAGCGCGGCGGCGAGAGCAAGCGGCAGGACAATCGCGGCGACGCCGACGGCGACACACGGGCCGTAAACGCGCGCGAGCTGTGCGGTCTCCTCGGCGATGGCGCCGCCGATGGCCGCGCCGGTGAACATCGTGACCGCGGTACCAGAGACCGCCGCCGCGAAGACGGCGAAGGCGACGGCGACGCCGGCGGCCTTCGCGAGGAAGAATCCGCCGCGGGCGACCGCGTGGGCGAGCGCCATCTCCTGGGTGCCGGTCTCGATCTCGCGGCGGACGGCGCGGATCGCGCCAAAGACCGCGAAGACTGCGCCGCAGGTGAGGAGCGCCGACAGCGCCGCGTCCCGCGCCATGCGGGTGGGGTCGCCGAACTGGTGGTAGTGGAAGACCGGCGCGAACACCTCCAGCGCCATCGCCGCAAGCATGACAAGCAGCGAAAGCGGCGACGACGCCACCTCAAGCGCGGTCGCCAGCGTTATGGAGACGTAGGGCTTCAAGCGCCGGATCAGAAGTAGTTGGTCTGCGTGTTCTGGTAGAGGAACCACGCGAGCACGCCGATCGCCACGCACGCCGCGAGCTGGACGATCATCGAAAGCGTCTGCACCCAGCCGGCCACGTCGTCCACCGCTTGCACCGGCACCGGCGCCTGCGGCATGGACGGAATGTCCGGGATGTCGGCGACGTCACCGTCGGCCGGAGGATTCGCCGCGTCTGCCGGAGGCTTCGCCGCGTCGGCGCCGGGGCGCTTGACGGTGAACTTGCCGGACGGCCGCACCGGACCGCCGGGCCGGGAAATCTTGAGCGTCTTGCGCTGGGTGACGCTGACGGGCTGCGTTGTCGCCGCGGACTTCGCCGCCGACGCGGCAGCCGTGTCGGCTGGCGCGGCCGGAGCCTCTGGCTTCGCCGCCGGCACCGCGGGCGCGACTGCGGCCGGCTTCGCCGCAGGCTGGGCGGGGAGCCGCGAGGTGCCGCCCGCGATGTCGCTCGGTCGCTTGATGCGGATCGTCTTCATCGGGGCGTTCTCGTTCTTCACCGGCGCAACGCCCATCGCGTCAGAAAGCGAGATGCGGGCCGTCTTGTGCTTGGCGGCCTCCTTCTGCGAATCGGTCATCGAAGTGTCGGCGATGATGCCGGTCTTGTGCAGAATCGCCTGCTGCGGAATCGGCTGGGTGACGCCCTTCAGCTTCTGGGTGAGCGTCTTGAGCGTCGAAAGCGAATTGGCCGGTACGGCTTCAGCGGTCGGCGCGGCAGCGGGGGCGGCGGCTGGCGCGGCGGGAGCAGTGGGGGCGGCCGCCGGGCTGGTCGTCGCCACAGTTGGCGTCACCGGACGCGGCAGTGGCTTCGCGGCGACCGAGACGCCGGGCTTGCGGATCTGCGGAATGCCGGGCTTGGTCGGCAGCTTGAGGCCGGGACGAAGCGCACCCACCGTGGCGCCAGGCTTCGGAGGCAGCTTGAGACCGGGCTTGAGGCCGGGCTTGAGTCCGCCGACCGTAGCGCCAGGCTTAGGCGGCAGCTTGAGGCCGGGCTTGAGGCCGCCGACCGTGGCACCCGGCTTGGGCGGCAGCTTGAGACCCGGCCTGAGCGCGGCGGTCGCAGGCGACGACGGCGCCTTCGGCGCTGCAGGCGCAGGGGCGGGAGCGGGCGCTGGAGCGGGAACGCCCACGGTCGGCGCAGGGGCCGCGCCCACGGCCGGACGCGCCAATGGATTCGCCTTCGGCGGCTCTTCCGCCACCGGGGTCAACTCGACCGGAATCATCTCGACTTCGTCTGCCATGTCGTGCCTCCCGCGAATCAAGGGGTCAAACCGCCATCACCTCGGATTCCTTGGCCTTGAGCTCGGCGTCGATCTTCGCGATGCCGTCGTCCGTGGCCTTCTGGATCTTGTCGAGGCCGTCCTTCATGTCGTCCTCGGAAATCTTCTTGTCCTTCTCGAGCTTCTTCACCGCGTCGTTGGCGTCGCGGCGGATGTTGCGCATCGCCACCTTCTGCGCCTCGGCCTGGGTCTTGGCGACCTTGACGATTTCCTTGCGGCGCTCCTCGTTCAGCTCCGGCACCGTGATGCGCAGCACCTTGCCGTCGGACTGCGGGGTGACGCCGATGTTCGCGGCGAGGATCGCCTTGTTCATCGCGTCGATCACCGTCGGGTCGAACGGCGCGATCTTGATCTGCCGCGGCTCCGGGGTGGAGATGGTGCCGAGGTTCTTGATCGGCGTCGGGCAGCCGTAGTAGTCCACCTTGATCTGGTCGACCATCGCCGGGGATGCCTTGCCGGTCCTGAGGCCTGCGAACTGCGCCTTCAGAGCGTCGAAGCTCTTCGCGATCTTCGCCGTTGCGTCGTTGAGCACTTCTGCTACCGTGTTCATTTCGTTTTCCTTTTGCATTGTAGGTTCTAAGCCTGCCGCCGTCAGCTGACGATCGTCCCGACCGCCTCGCCCTTCACCACGCGCTCGAGCGCCTTCGGGTCGAAGAAGTCGAAGACCACGATCGGGATGTTGTTGTCCATGCACAGCGCGAACGCGGCGGAGTCCATCACCTTCAGCCGCTTCTCGATCGCCGTCTCGTACTTGAGCGAGCCGTACTTCTTCGCCTTCGGGTCCTTCTTCGGGTCGGCGGTGTAGATGCCGTCGACCTTCGTCGCCTTGAGGACCGCGTCCGCGCCGATTTCGCTCGCCTTGAGCGCGGCGGCGGAGTCGGTGGAGAAGTACGGGTTGCCGGTGCCGCCGCCGAAGATCAGCACACGGCCCTTCTCTAAGTGGCGGAGCGCGCGGCGCTGGATGAACGGCTCGGCGAGCTTCGGCATCTCGATCGCGGTCATGACGCGGGTGGGGACGCCGATTGACTCGAGCGCGTTCATCATCGCGAGCGCGTTGATGATCGTGGCGAGCATGCCCATCGAGTCGCCGGTCACGCGGTTGACGCCCTTGCCGGCGCCGGTAAGGCCGCGGAAGATGTTGCCGCCGCCGAGGACGATGCCGACCTCGACGCCGAGCGAGTGGATCTTCTTCACCCGAGCCGCCATGAAGGCGAGCTTCTCGGGGTCGATGCACTCGCCGGTTTCGCGGTTGCCGAGCACCTCTCCCGAGAGCTTCAGGAGGATGCGCCGGTACTTCAACTTCCTATTCATCTTTTTCACGTCGCGCATTTTACCATTTTGGCGGCAGAAACGCAACTACTGCTTGGCCTTCGCAGCGGGCGGATTCGGCGGCAGGATCAGGCAGCTGGTGCGCACCTCGTGGCGGTTCAGGAGGAAAAGGCTCCATGCGGAGCTGTCGTCCTGCGAGGTGATCACATGCGCAATCCGCCGCGAGCCGACGCGGTCGAGGGCGTAGTTGAGCGATTCGAGGTTGCCGTCCACCGTCGCCAGGTTGGTAAAGAGGCGAACCCTGTATTCGTCCATGCAGTCCCCACCGCCCTGCTCCTTCGACCACGGCACACCGGTGCAGATCGGGATGCACCAGAGGAGCTGGTAGGAGAAGTTCTTGGTCAGGAAGGTCGCCATCGGCGTCTCGCCGTCGTTGACCTTGACTGCGGTGTTCCACCGCGCGATCTCGCTGTACGAGCTGCACCCGGCGAGCGCAAGCGCCGCGAGCACGATGAACATAGCCTTTGCAGACGTGAGCGTTTTCATTTCGCACCACCTTCCGTTTTGGGCACCATCACCGCCGAGAGGCTGAGGTGCGATGACCCGAAGAACATCCCGATAAGCCCGGCGTAACTGCTGAACCCAGCGTAGGTGGTGTCGGAAACGAGCAGCGAGTAGTCAACGAGGTCGCAGTTCTTCGCCGCTGCCGCCTTATGCAGCGTGTCCTGCAGCGTCTCGACATCGAGGATGTCGTTGAAGAAAGTGACGCCGCCGTTGATATCCTTCGTCTTGTCGTTCCACCTCACGTCGCCGGCGAAGAGCGGAATCGACCAGAAGATGTAGCAACAGGTCGTGTCGGCCACCACCAGCCTGGACGGCTTGCCATCCGCTCCCTTGACCTCGATGTCGTCAAGCGCGCGCGGCGACGAATAGGTTAGCGACGCACACCCGGTGACCAACAGCGACAATGCCGCGACTGCGCCCAAGAGCGCCCTTCGACATGATTCTGTTCTCATTCGGATTGTCCTTTCATCAGGTGCTGGTCAGCCTTGTGTTGCGTATTATACCAAAAATTTGCGTTCGTGGGCAGCGCCAGGTCAACGGTCACGGCTTACAAATGCCCCCGCGCGTCCACCCACGTCTGCTGGGTCATGTTGCGATTCTTCCGCGTCCCAGCGCCTTCGCCCCCACTTGCAGACGTCGTCCGCGTCCTTCAGGCAGGCGACCTCCAGGCTTGTGGCGAACTGCCCCTCGTAGGGCGCGCCGTTCGCGTCGTTCTCCGACACCCTGACGACGTTGAACACGTGCC
>SFPL01000113.1 GCA_004551905.1 Lentisphaeraceae bacterium | reverse complement strand
CTGTCCCCGTCGGCATCCCGTCGGGTGGCTTGTCATGCCTTGAACAGGCTGTGCGGCAGGGTCTCGTCGCGCAAAACCGCTTACAAATGTCCACGGCGGCTCGGCGCAGCCGAGACGACGGGGGTATTTGTAATCCGTGCTGAAATCCCTCGCCCCTTGATTCTGCGGTGGGATTATGGTATAATACCCACAATTTCCCTCAAATAAGGTGGGAAAAATACAAGGAGAAACTACAAAATGGTCAGTTACAAGAAACTGGGCCTCGTGAACACCAAGAAGATGTTCGCCAAGGCGGTCAAGGGCGGTTATGCCATTCCGGCGTTCAACTTCAACACGATGGAGCAGATGCAGGCCATTATCCAGGCCGCGGTCGAGACGAAGTCTCCCGTCATCATGCAGGTCTCCAAGGGTGCGCGCAAGTACGCGAACCCCACGATTCTCCGCTACATGGCCGAAGGCGCGGTCCAGTACGCCAAGGAGCTCGGCTGCAAGAAGCCCCAGATCGTCCTCCACCTCGACCATGGCGACAGCTTCGAGACCTGCAAGAGCTGCATCGACTCCGGCTTCTCGTCGGTGATGATAGACGGCTCCTCGCTTCCGTTCAAGGAGAACATCAAGCTCACCAAGAAGGTCGTCAACTACGCGCACAAGCACGACGTGACGGTCGAGGCCGAGCTCGGCGTCCTTGCCGGCGTCGAGGACGAGGTCCAGGCCGAGGAGAGCCACTACACCAAGCCCGAGGAAGTGATCGAGTTCGCGACCAAGACCGGCTGCGACTCGCTTGCGATCTCCATTGGCACCTCGCACGGCGCCTACAAGTTCAAGCCCGAGCAGTGCACGCGCGACAAGAAGACGGGCAAGCTCATCCCGCCGCCGCTGGCGTTCGACGTCCTCAAGGCCGTCGAGAAGAAGCTTCCCGGCTTCCCGATCGTCCTCCACGGCTCGTCTTCGGTTCCGCAGGAGCACGTCGACACGATCAACAAGTTCGGCGGCAAGCTGCCCGACGCGGTCGGCATCCCCGAGGAGCAGCTCCGCAAGGCGGCGAAGAGCGCGGTGTGCAAGATCAACATCGACTCCGACTCGCGCCTCGCGATGACCGCGGCGATCCGCAAGCACTTCGCGGAGCATCCCGAGCACTTCGACCCGCGCCAGTACCTCACCCCTGCGCGCGAGGCGATGAAGGAGCTCTACGTCCACAAGATCGTCAAGGTCCTCGGCTCTAACGCAAAGCTCTAATACCATGGCAAAGGCGGCAGGCATGTCTGCGTATGCGCAGGCCGGCGTCGACATCGACGTCAAGATGAACGCGGTCGGCTCCATCAAGCAGATGGTCGCCGCCACCAAGACCGCGAACGTGCTCGGCGGAATCGGCGCGTTCGGCGGTCTGTTCAAGATCCCGGCGGGGCGCGACCAGGTGCTGGTCGCCTCCACCGACGGCGTTGGCACCAAGCTCAAGGTCGCGGCGATGACCGGCCGGCACGACACGGTCGGCCAGGACATCGTCAACCACTGCGTGAACGACATCCTGGTGCAGGGCGCGAAGCCGCTGTTCTTCATGGACTACGTCGGCACGGCGAAGGTCGACCCCGAGGTGTTCAAGAGCGTCGTATCCGGCCTGTGCAAGGCGTGCAAGGAGAACCACATGGCGCTCCTCGGCGGCGAGACGGCGGAGATGCCCGGCATCTACCCGGTCGGCGAGTACGACCTCGTCGGCACGATCGTCGGCTGCGTCGAGAAGTCCAAGATCATCACCGGCAAGTCCATCCGGGCGGGCGACATAATCGTCGGCCTCCACTCGGGCGGGCTCCAGACGAACGGCTACTCGCTCGCGCGCAAGGTGATCTTCGACCACAGCCAGATGTCGTGGAAGGACAAGCTCCCCGGCACCAGCCAGACCTTCGGCGACGCGCTCCTCGCCGTGCATAAGAGTTTCCTCAAGCCAGTTTCCGCGCTGATGGCCAACAAGGTGACCATCACCGGCATGGCCCACATCACTGGCGGCGGGTTCCAGGACAACATCCCGCGCGTGCTGCCGAACGTGGTCAACGCCGAGATCGACCGCGCCTCCTGGGAGGTGCCGACGATCTTCAAGTTCATCCAGAACCAGGGCCATGTCGACCGCGACGAGATGTACCGCGTCTTCAACATGGGCATCGGCTACGTGCTGATCGTTCCCAAGCGCGACCTCGTGCGCACGGAGAAAATCCTCCGGGCGAACCGCCAGCCCTACTCAATCATCGGCGTCACCCGCAAGGGCACCGGCGTCGTGACCTACAAGAACTGATTCCAGGGGGGGCGAAGATGGAAATTGCCCGCGACATCATCTACGTCGGCGTCGACGACCACGACGTCGACCTCTTCGAGGGCCAGTATGTCGTCCCGCGCGGGATGGCCTACAACTCCTACGCCGTCGTCGACGAGAAGACCCTCGTCTTCGACACCGTGGACGCGCGCTTCGGCGACGCGTGGCTCGCCAACGTGCGCGCC
The DNA here is from genome assembly GCA_004551905.1 of Lentisphaeraceae bacterium. GTDB lineage: Bacteria > Verrucomicrobiota > Kiritimatiellia > RFP12 > UBA1067 > UBA1067. The sequence goes on along the minus strand of SFPL01000113.1, from coordinate 3,395 downwards.
GCGCTCGGCGGCCGCCCGGCCGACTACCTCGTGGTGCAGCACATGGAGCCGGACCACAGCGCGAACATCGCGCGCTTCGCCGCAGAATACCCGGAGGCGAAGATCGTGGCGAGCGCCCAGGCCTTCGTGATGATGCGCCAGTTCTACGGCGACGACTTCGCCGCGCGGCGCATCGTGGTCAAGGAGGGCGACACGCTCTCCACCGGCACGCACGAGTTCGCGTTCGTCTCCGCCCCGATGGTCCACTGGCCCGAGGTGATCGTCACCTACGACAAGGCGTCCAGCACGCTCTTCTCGGCGGACGGCTTCGGCAAGTTCGGCGCGAACGACATCGAGGACCCGGAAGGGTGGGACTGCGAGGCGCGGCGCTACTACTTCGGCATCGTCGGCAAGTACGGTGCACAGGTGCAGGCGCTCCTGAAGAAGGCCGCAGCGCTCAAGATCGACCGCATCTGCCCGCTGCACGGGCCGGTGCTGGCGACGGCGGACGAGGTCGCCCACGCGGTGAAGCAGTACGACACCTGGTCGAGCTACTCGGTGGAGTCGCCCGGCGTCTGCATCGCCTACACCTCTGTCTACGGCCACACCAAGGCCGCGGTGATGAAGCTCAAGGAGCTGCTCATCGAGCGCGGCTGCCCCAAGGTCGCCGTCGCCGACCTCGCGCGCGACGACGTGCACGAGACGGTCGAGGACGCGTTCCGCTACGGCAAGCTCGTCCTCGCCACCACCACCTACAACGCCGACATCTTCCCCGGGATGCGCCACTTCATCGACCACCTCACGGAGCGCGACTACCAGCGCCGCACCGTCGGCTTCGTCGAGAACGGCTCCTGGGCGCCCTCGGCGGCGAGGGTCATGCGCGGGATGTTCGAATCCGCGAAGTCGAAGGACCTCTCCTTCTGCGAGAACGTGGTGACCATCCACTCGGCGATGGACTCTGCGGCGGAGGCGAAGCTCGCGGCGCTGGCCGACGAACTCATGCGCTGAGGAATTGCGCCGTGGCAGTGAAGATATCGCTCGTCACGGTCTGCTGCAACGCGGCGGGGACGATCAGGCGGACGCTCGAGTCCGCCGACGCACAGCGCGGCGTCGAGCTCGAGCACATCGTTGTCGACGGCGCGTCCAGCGACGGCACGGTCGACGAGCTCCGCGCGTTCCGTCCCGCCCATTCGCGCTTCTCCTTCGTCTCCGAGCCTGATCAAGGCCTCTACGACGCGATCAACAAGGGGATCGCGCGCGCCACCGGCGAGGTGGTGGGGCTACTGCACGCCGACGACGAGTTCGAGGACGACTCCGTCCTCGCCGACGTCGCGCGCGGCATCGAGGGCGTTGACGCGGTCTACGGCGACCTCAGGTTCGTAAACGACGCCGGCAGAAGCGTACGCTACTACTCGAGCCGCAGCTGGCGCCCGTGGATGCACCGCATCGGCTTCATGCCCGCACACCCGACCCTCTACGTGCGCAGGTCCGTCGTGGAGCGCTTCGGCGGCTATGCGGACGGCTACGAGATCAGCGCCGACTTCGAGTGGATGGTGCGCGTCCTCTGCCGCGGTGGCGTCAAGGCGCGGTATCTGCCGCGGACGATGGTGCGGATGCGCATCGGCGGCAAGTCGACCGCGGGGCTCCGGGCGCTGCTCGCGCTCAACCGTGAGAACGTGTGCGCCGAGCGCGCCAACGGCTATTCGTCGTGCCTGGCGATGATGGCCCCGAAGTACATCATCAAGGCGGCGGGGCTTCTGCGCCCCGGCGCGAAGCGGTTTTAGCGGATTGGGAAAGGAAAAAGGAAAAGATGAAAAGGTTCATTAGAGCGGTCCTCCCGGCGTTCCTGCTGGCGGTGTCGGTGGGGCAGATCTACGCCTTCACCAACTTCTCGTCCGAGATCGCCGCGCACATCGGGCGCACGCAGCAGCAGGTGCAGTGGGCGTTCTCGCTCGGCATCTTCTTCCTCGGCATGGGCGCGGCGTTCTTCGGCAAGATCGTCGAGAAGAACATCCGGCTCTCGACGATCATCGGCACGACCCTCTTCCTTTCCGGACTCCTCGTCACCGAGTTTGGCGTCGTCTCGAAGTCGCTCGTCCTCGTCTACCTCGGCTACGGCTTCCTGATTGGCCTCGGCACCGGCGTAATCTACATCTCGCCGGTGAAGACGATGATGCTCTGGTTTCCGGAGCACAAGGCGATCGCGGCGGCGCTGCCGATCATCTCCTTCGGCCTCGGCTCCACGCTCTCGACGATCCTCTTCAGCGGCATCCACTGGGGCACGCCGGGCTCGTCGGTCGCGGTGTTCCAGCTCCGCGGCTTCATGGAATACGGCATCACCAACGTCTTCCACGCCTACGCGATCTTCTACGCGGTGCCGATGGTCGCAGCGTGCTTCCTCCTCAAGAAACCGAAGATCCAGGTGCAGAGCTTCGGCCACGGCATCCCGGCGCTCGAGTTCAGCTACAGCCAGCTTTTGGGCAACCCATTCCGCCTGCAGAAGGGGGATTGCTTCTTCTGGCAGGCGTGGCTCTTCATGTTCCTCAACATCTCCGCCGGACTCTGCCTCATCCCGCTCGCCAAGCAGATGATGAAGTCGCCCGACGTCTACGGCGACAGCGAGAAACTGATTACGTGGATTGTCGCGCTCTCCGGCCTCATGAACGGCGGCGGACGCTTCCTCTTCGCCTGGTGGTCGGACCGCCTCGCCAAGCGCATCAACATCCTGCTGGTGATTCTCTCCATCTCGGCGGGAATCATGCTCGCGAGCTTCCAGCCGGTGCTGATCGGCCTCGCGCTCCTCGTGATCAACGCGTGCTACGGCGCGGGCTTCTCGGTCATCCCCGCGATTCTCGCCGACCACTACGGCATGACCAACATCTCGAAGATCCACGGCGCGGTGCTCTCGGCGTGGGGGTTCGCCGGCATCATCGGCAACCAGGTGGCGCTCATCGTTTCCGACGCGTTCGGCGGCTACGGCGAGGGCGGCCACGGCTACCCGGCGGTGGTCACGATGCTGGTCGTCGTCTATCTCGCCAACCTTTTCAACGCCTGGACGCTCGCCCGCTCCACCCGCTGCGGCTGAGCGCGGCAAAAATGGTATAATTCACGCGATGAACAACCATGCCAAGTCCGCGCTTTTCCTCGCCCTCGCTATCGTGGGCGGAATTGCGGCAGGCTTGCGCTGTGACGCATCCGTGACGGGGATGTCCGTGCACCTCTATGGAAGTGCGCGGGGGACCGTCCCCGGTTAAGGGCTTCACGCATTTTCTAACGAGGTAATTGCAAAACCTAGGCGTTGACGGCTTGTCCGTCCGCCTGACGGCGTCCGGTCAAGCCGTCAACGCAGGGTTTCCCGATTTTCTGGTCGGTTGTCCGACACGAGACAATGCTTTCGCAGGCGATTCGGCTGTTCT
>SFPL01000112.1 GCA_004551905.1 Lentisphaeraceae bacterium | reverse complement strand
GCAAAAGTCAAGGGGGAATCTGCAAAAAAGTCAAAATATGCAGGACGGGCCGGGATGGCGCGACGCCATCCCGGCCCTGTGGACAAAGGTCGCCTCCTACGGCCTACCTGTGCGAAGAATTAGGGATTTGTAATCCGTGTTTGGAAATGCTGAATGTTTTTTGAGGTTGGCCATTGACAAATCAGAAATATATGAGATAATATGTTTCCACATCGCCCGGAGTAGGCCCTAAAAGGTGTGAATCCGAGAATGTCCCGCAAAAATGAGGGGAAAGGCAACAAGGAAACAATGAAGATCAAGACAGCAAAGAAGAGCTCCGCCAAGAAAGTGGTTGCGAAGAAGGCGCCGGCGAAAAAGCCGGCGGCGAGGAAGCCGGCTGGCAAGGTCGTGCTCTTCACCGTGCACGCCGACAAGGGCAAGGCGGTGTACATCGCCGGCGAGTTCAACAAGTGGAACCCGACCGCCAAGAAGATGGCGTTCAAGGCGGGCGTCTACTCCGCCAAGCTCAAGCTCGCGCCCGGCGACTACCAGTACAAGTTCGTCATCGACGGCACCTGGTGCGCCGATCCTGAGAACGCGAACGCCGTCCCCAACGATCAGGGGACCTACAACTCCGTCATCACGGTAAAGTAAGGCCGTTGGCGGCTCGGCCGTCAGAACACGGCCCGGCAGAAGATGCCGCTCGGGCATGGAAGCGACTTCCCTTCGAGCAGCATCTCGCCTTTTTCTGTCCGCGCCACCGGCAGGAGCTGGGAGAGGACGTTCTCGGCCACGACCGGCGAGAGGCCGGGGGTGTGGGACGAGAAGAGCACGAAGAGCGGCGCGTCCGAGAGGAGCTCCTTCACGAGCGCGAGCGTTGTCTTGAGGTCGCGCTCGATCTTGTACATCTCGCCGCCGGCGCCGCGCCCAAAGCTCGGCGGGTCGAGGACGATGGCGTCGTAGCGCCGTCCGCGGCGGATTTCGCGCTGCATGAACTTGTGGGCGTCGTCCACGATCCAGCGGACCGGCGCGGCGGCGAGACCGTTCAGCCTCGCGTTCTCGCGCGCCCACTCAACCATCCCCCTGGAGGCGTCGAGGTGGCAGACCTCAGCGCCGCCCAGAGCCGCCGCCAGGGTCGAGCCGCCGGAGTAGGCGAAGAGGTTGAGAAGCGACGGTGCGCGGCCGGACGCCTTGGCGGCGGCGACCGTCTCGCGGATCCACCGCCACTGCGCGCGCTGCTCGGGGAAGATGCCGAGGTGGCCGAAGTCGGTGCCGCCGAGCTTGAAACGGATGCCGGCGGTCTCGATCTCCCAGGACTTCGGGATGCCCGCGCGGTTGTGCCAGCGGTTGCCTTCCTCGCGGTCGAAGGACGCGTGGGCGCGCGCCCATTCCGCCGCCGGCAGCGATGGGCGCCACAGCGCCTGAGAGCACGGGCGCGCGAGCGTGTAGGCGCCGAAGCGCTCAAGCTTGCGGCCGTCGCCGCTGTCGAGAAGTTCGTAGTCGTCCTTCATCTTCCGCCCCCTCCCGTCCTCTCGTCGTAGTCGACCAGCTCCGGCACTGCCGGCAGGCATGTTCCGCCGCGCGCCGCGCGCTCGAGCTCCTCCGCCCTATCGGCGTCGTACCACCAGTGCGAGAGCGCCGAGTCCTCGCGTCCGAGCCGCGAAAGCACCGTGCGCGGCGTGCCGAACTTGTTCCAGTAGAGGAGGCGCGTGGAGTCGGTCTGCCACAGGAGGACGTACGGAACCGCCGCCGCGACACGCGCGTCGATCTCGCGGTAGGCCGCAAGGCGGTCCGCTGCCGACTCCATCCCCTTCTCCGCGGCGATCAGGCGGTCCACCTCGGGGTCGCTGAAGCCGGTGATGTTGTTGGAGCCGCGGCGCGCGGCCTCGGCGGATGACCACGAGAGCTCGGGGTACTTCACCACCCCGGCGCCCCACGACGCCCAGGTCATGTCGAAGTTGAACTCGTCCATGTCGCGCATCCACGCGGCGAAGTCCTTGCGCACGATCTCCATCTTCACCCCACATTCCGCAAGCGCGCGGGAGAAGAGCGAGAGGAACTTGTCCTCGGTGGCGCTCCGCGAGAGGAAGGAAAAGGAGAATCCGCCGCCAAGCCCCGCCCGGGCGAGCAGCGCCCTTGCGCCGTCGACGTCGTAGCGCCAGACTTCGTTGGTGCACGGATGCCCGGCGTCGTAGAGGTCCTGGTAATAGGAGTTCAGCAGGAAGTACGCGCCGTTCATCATCGTGCGGTTCATCGTCTCGCGATCGACGAGCTTCGCCATCGCCTGGCGTACCTCGAGCCGGTCGAACGGCGGACGGCGCATGTTCATCGCGAAACCCTGGAAGCCGATCGGCGCGTGGTTGCGCACGCGGCGCTTCAGCACCAGGTTGCGCGCGAACTCGTCGGTACGCGTCCCATCCGCGTAGATGCGCGCGGAATAGACGGGGAAGACGTCGATTCTGCGCTTGCGGAACGCCTCGAAAGCGTTCTCGTTCTCCGCGAAGTACCTCACCACGATGCGGTCGAAGTTGCAGAGTCCGCGGCACTGCGGCAGGTCCTGGCGCCACCAGCACCCGTGGCGGCTGAGCTCGGTTTCGACTTGCTCGACCGCGCGCGAGATGAAGTAGGCGCCGCCGGAGACCGCGCCGACGAAGTCAAGCTTGTTAAAGTCGCGCCCCTCGAAGGCGTGCCGCGGCAGGATCCAGAAGGAGGAGCAGTTGAGGACGTCGCGCCAATCCTTCGGTCCGTCGCCCTTCTTCACGAACCTGACGGTGCGCTCGTCCACGGCCTCGGGGGTCTCGAAGAAGGCGAGGGTCGGCTTCCACGGGCCGGTGTCGCTCCTGGGGTCCGTCACCGCGTCGAAGGTCCACTTCACGTCCGCCGCAGTTACCGGGCGGCCGTCGGACCACTTCGCGCGCGGATCGAGCTCGAAGACGAACTCGCGTCCATCGTCCGAGGTAGCCCAGCGCCGCGCCAGCGCCGGCACGGGCTCGCCTGTCTCGGGGTCGGAGTCGAGCAGCGTCTCGTACATGAGGCTGAAGAGCATCGCGGTGTAGGAGTTGTTGTCCACGTAGGCGTTGAAGCTCTTCGGGGGCTGCGAGCCGGAGAAGCGCAGCGTCCCGCCGCGGCGCGCGCGCGTCGTCGCGGACGGATCCGGGCGCGGTGAGGAATCCGCCGCCGGATGCCAGAGGAGCGCCGCGAGGATGACGGGAAGGACGGACATCACCGTTCCGTCGGCAGCCCCCACGACTCGAGCTTCGTGGCCATCCACTCGAACGCCGCCGCGTGCATGTCGCGCGCCTTCCCGCATGGTATCGCCGGGCCGCAGGCAATGCGGATATCGCGCGAGGTGTCGACGGGGCCGAAGTCCTTGAACACCTTCCGGAACAGTCCCGACTTCCGCGTCGGCTGGCAGCGGGTGTCGACCACGATCGGCACCACTGGGCATCCGGCGCGCTCGGCGAGCTTCGCGCCGATCGACGAGTAGCGGGCGCGGCTGAAGACGTCACACCGCGTTCCCTGCGGAAAGATGAGGAAGCTCTCGCCGGAGGATATCCGCTCGGTGCCGACCCGAAGGATGTTAACCAGGTCCTCGCGCGGCGAAGCGCGACTGATCGGCACCATCCGCATCCGCTCCGCCGCCTTCTCGAGGAAAGGAAGGTGCGCGAGCGACGCCTTGGCGACATAGCTGAACGGACCGAACACAAGCAGCGTCGGCGGCAGCATGATCGTCTCGGTCATCGACATGTGGTTGGAAAGGTACACCACCGGTCCGTCGACCGCGCGGCGGTTCTCGAAGCCCTCGACCGACACCTCCATTCCGAGGCGCTCCGCCGTGGTCACCGAAGAGAAGCACACGCTCGCCCAGCTCTCGGTGGTGAGCCGCCCGAGCGGCTGGCTGACCGCGCAGTACGGAAACACCTTGGTCACGCCCAGCGTGTAGCGCAGGGTGGTGAGCCAGCCCGGCCTGGCGCGGCACTTTGCGCGGCAGTCCCCGGCCGTGCGGTAGGAGCCGGTCGCGCGCAGCGACTCCTGGAACTCACTCAGACTCGTTGTCCGCACCGCCATCCTCCTTCGCCTTTTCCGACTTCGCCTCGCGCACACGCCGGAGCTCCTCCTGTATGGCGAGCAGTTGCTTGCGCTGCTCCTCGCGCTCGGCCGCCCGCTGCTCCTCGCGCTCGGCCTCCGCCGCGCGCTCCTCCGCGCGCTTGCGGTCCTCCTCCTCGCGGCGCTTGCGGTCCTCCGCCGCAGCCTCGGCCTCGCGCTGCTCGCGGCGGCGGCGGGCCGAGATGAAGCCGCCGGCTCCGTTGCCGAGCAGCGGCGAATTGCGCGGCGCGGACGACTCGCTGGAGCGCTTCATGCTGCCGCCGCCCTTCGCGGAATTGTCGCCAAGCCGGAGCTCGAGCGACACGCCGTCCTTGGAAATCGTCATCGTGGCGGACTCGGCGTCGGCCTCCTCGACCGTCCAGCCGCCGGCTGTGTCGCCCTCGCAGATGAAGTAGTGGCGCGGCTCCTTGGGATCGGTGTTGTCGGTAAAGCCGACCTCGATGCGACCGTCGCCGCGGACATTGAGGACCGAGAAGTGAATTGCGCTCTTGAGCTTCTCCTGCTCGGCCGAAAGCTCCTTGGCCGCCCTGGCGGACGTCTTTTGGACCTCGCTCGGCAGCTTGTTGGGGTCGAAGTCGTCCGGCAGCTCACCGAACATCTGGCGGTCGATGATCGACTGGTAGCGCTCAAGCGGCTGCCTTTCGGCGGCCGCCGCGAGCGCCGCGAGCGCGATTAGAACTGCTACCCTGAACTTCATTGGCGCAATTATACCAAAATCTGCACTTCTCGTGTTGGGGAAAGTGTCGGTGGATGGCAAGCCGACGATCCATCACTCGCCGCCGTCGGCACCGACGATGACATTGTCATGAACGGCTATAGCCTCGCGGCTGCGGGCGCCCTTGAGATAGTATTCGATCGGCAATGCGCAGTCCCTAAAGATATTTCCAGATATCTCGACGTGGCGCGGCTCGCGCGGCGAGTCGACGAGGTATGTCGCCATCAGCGGATAGCGGCTCTTCCACGGTTCCTCGAAGATCGGCATCTCGAGCGCCTTGCGCGTTATCTGCCACGAGGCGTCGGTGACGGAATCCCACTTCTCCGTCTCGTACACGCCGCGGTCGTCGATCGACAGCCCTATGTCACAGCGCTCGAAGCTGTTGCCGACCGCTCGGTTGTCCTGCCCGCCGCCGATGAGCAGTCCCCGCGGCACATTGACAACGCGGTTGGAGACTACCAGGTCGCCGGCATCGCAGTCATCGAGGTAGAAGGCCATCACATTCGCCATCTTGCGCCCGCGCACGCCGCAGTCGTGCACGTAGTTGAAGCTGACCACATTGCCGCGGCTCGTGGGGTCGCGCCCAGTGTAGACCGCGCCCGCGTCCTGGGTCTCGACGAGGAGGTTCCAGATCTCGTTGGACGAGACGAGGTGGTCGTTGCCGCCGTAGAAGATCGCCGAGTGCGGCGCGTCGTGCATCCGGTTGCGCAGCACGCGGTTGCCGCAGCCATGCAGCTTCACCGCCGACTCGTAGGTGCGGTTCACCCGCGCGAAGTCGGAGAACTCGCAGTCCGCAATCTCGTGGCCGGCCGGCTTGAGCCGCCGCCGGTCGCCGCCGGACACAATGCAGCAGGTGAGGCCGATGCCGGCAAAGGCGCACTTCGACACCCGGCAGTTCTCACCGCCGTCGATCCTAAGCGCGTTGCCGCCGACGTTGCGCACCGTGCAGCCCTCGACGGCGAGACCGCGACACTTGCGGAAGACCAGTCCTTCCAGCGCGTACTCGAAAACGACCCCGTCAATCCGCAGATCGTCCACGCCCTCCGCCTCGAGGAATCCTCCCGGGCGCGTCACCGCCACGAACTCGCGCATGCCCGGCGGCGCAATGAAGTCGACACGGCGCGTCTTCCGGTCGAAGAAGAACTCGCCGGAAGCGTCCAGCTCGGCGCGCACTCCGCAGGCGAAGAAACGGCGCCCGGCGTTGTTGCTCCAGGTCTGCGAGCCGATTCCGTAGGTCGCCGCCGCCGCCATGCTGACGACGCGTCTGCCGGCATCGAAGCCGGCCGCCCTGACCCGTTCGTAGGCCCAGTCGTGCGAGAAGTAGCCGCAAAGCCAGACCCCCTCGTCGAAATTCCATCGCGCCGGGCGGTCGGACGCGAACTCGAACGCGCCAGGGCCGGTGGGGTTGTCGGGCATGACCGAATTGAGAACTCGCCCAGACACGCCCGACTCCACCACGTTGGTGAATTCGGCGTAGCCTTCGTTCGGCCATCTCGCCTCCACCGCCCATTTGCCGTCGTAGAAGAAAAGCGGCAGATGCGGGCGCACTCGCGCGAACCCCTCGGCGTCCGGAAGCGGTCCGGCCGCGCATTCGACAACCCAGCCCGGCGTCGCCCGCTCTCCACGCACGAACCGCGCCCTGCCAGGCTCGGCCGAAACGATCGCGAGGTGGGAGTCGGAGGTCGTCAGCTTCAGCGGCTCATCAAGCCTGTAGTCGCCTGGCGCAAGCCTCAAAGTAACGTGTTCACGCTCGCCATGCCGCGCTCGGACATCGGCAAGCGCGGCGGCGAAGGTATCCGGCGTCGCCTCGACCGTCCGCTCCGCGCGGCGGCGGCGGCCGGAAAGCGAATAGTCCCACGGCCTGAAGCCGAGCTTAAGCGCCGGCGAATCGGGGCGGAGACGCCAGTCGCCGGCGGCGGCGTCCACGAACTTCGGGTCGGCCACGGTGCCGCGGCAGAGTCCGTTGAGCTCCGTGACGCCGTCCTCGCTCCAGAAGAGGTTGCCGTCGAAGTCGGCCTGCGCCGTGCCGTCGACGAGGCGGTTGCCGCTGCGGAACACCGGGCCATTCGGCCACACGACCACGTTGCGGCGGAAGGCGACCTGCCGGTGGGCCTCCATGCGGCTCACCGCGAGCACACTCCCGCGCGAACCGACGAGCACGCAGTTCACGACCTCGTTGCTGCGCCCGAAGTGGATGTGGTAGGAGTCGGTCGAGGTGTCCACGACGAGATTGTTCTCCCAGCGGACGCCCTCGGAGCCTTCGTCGTTGTACATTCCCCAGCCGCCGTAAGAGGACGAGTTGACATGCATGATCACGTTGTTGGTGACGACCGTCCCGAACGAAGCGCCGAGCGTGTAGATTCCGCCCATGTCCGCCATCCTCCCCTGGCCGATGTTGACGATGCGGTTGAAGGATATCTCGTTGCGCTGGGCGTAGCTGCCCCAGTAGCCCCAGGTCCAGCCGACGGAGATGCCGGTGTAGAAGAGGTCCTCGATCTCGTTGTGCGTCACCTTGGTGTCGGCCGCGTGGGTGAGGATGATGCCGCAGGCGGACGGCGCCACCCGCCCGCAGTGGCGGATGAGGTTGTCGTCGATCACGTTGAACCGCACTGCGCGCGGGCTTGCGTCGACCAGCCGCTCCGTCGGCAGGCAGTTCGCGGCGTCCCACGCGTTCGGTGACTTCTTCTTCGACGGGTTTTGCCAGAGGAGCAGGTTGCCCTTTCCGTTGCCGAGCCAGACGCCGCCCGCGCCGGCATCGACGATCTCGCACGAGACGATCGCGTTCGACACGCTCCCGTCGCCGAAGTGGAAGGCGTAGTTCTCGGTGCCGAACACCCGGCAGCGCGCGAAGCGCACGCGGTGAAGCCCCTCGCCGCTGACCGTTGCGCCAGACATCGCCGCCGCCTGAAACCCGTAGCTGTTCACCGCGCCGTTGGGCGCGACCTCGCCGTCGCCGCGTGTCGCGGTGAAGCCAATGCCCTCAAACTCGACATCGTGGACGAACCGCCCTCCGTCGGGGTCGCCCTCGAAGCGGACGAGCGAGACGAGCTGCTGGACCGGCGCGATCACCGCCGCCGATCCAAGGTCCTCGCCCGGAAGCGGACGATACTTCACCTTGAGCGCATCCGCATCGTAAAGCCACTCGCCGGGCTCGGAAAAACCCGCCGCCACGTTCTCGAGCATGAAGTAGTTGGCCGCATTGCCCTTCCAGGGACGGTAGTTGGGAATCCGCGACATCGCGGAGCCGCAGATCGCGATCTCTCCCGTTTTCCCGTCGTAGGCCGAGATGACCCTGCTTTCGTGCGTCCACAAAACGAACGCCCTCCACTTCGTCGCGGCCAACGCGGCCGGCGAAAGCGACGAAAGCGCCTCCAGCCCCTGCTCGCGCACGGTCGCCCTCTGCACATATCCGGTCACGGCCCCGGAGCCGTCCTTCAGCTCCTCCTGGCGCCACTTGTCAATGTGGAAATGCCCTTCCCGCGGCAGATGCGCGCGCACCGCGCGGCGTCCGTTCACGTAGAGCGACTCGAAGAACGCAGGCCTGCCGTCCGCGCCATTCGGAACCGGCGCCTCCCATACGCCGCCGCCGGCGTCGCGCCAGCCGATGATGCGCCGACCGCCGGAGAACACAGCACCGTATTCGCCGATCCAACGGACCGGTGCGCCTGTCTCGCCGGAGTCCTCAGGCGTGAAGACAAGCGGCTCGGCAAACTGGTATTCACCCGCCTTCACCAGAACCGTCCATGCGCTACGGTCGCCGGACGCCTTGGCGGCGCGGATCTTCGCCAGCGCCTCATGGGGCGTAAGGCCTTCCGGCGAAACCACGAGCTCGCCCGCGCCAGCGGAAAAGGCGGCGAACGCCGCAACAAAAAGAAGCGCGTGCGCAAGCGCAGACGCCTGCACTGCGGAATCAAGTCGCCTCATCATCGGGCCCTTACTTGTCCTTGGTCTTCTCGATCTTGTCGGAGCGGATGTCGTCCTCGGTGTTGGGCGAGCCGTCCGGACCGTTAGAGATTACGACGAAGCGCTTGCCCTTGACCTCGATCCGGTAGTCGTTGTCCCACGGATCGACGAGCGCGCCTTCGCCGCCCTCGAGGTACGGGTCCTCGTCGCCCTTGACCTCGATGACCACCTTGAGGTCGCTCGGCGGGATGGACTTCTTCTCGCCGATCATGTAGGAGGTCACGGCGCCGCGGATGTTGTCCACCGCCGTCTTCGCCGCGGTCTTGCGGGTGTTCTCGATGTGCTTGGTGACGCCCTGCAGGCCGATGGTGCCGAGAATGCCGAGGATGGCCACCACCACCAGCAGTTCGACAAGGGTGAAGCCGCGACGCATGGTCTCGGCGAGGAATTTCTCCTGATTCTTTTCCGTCATTGCTGTACCTCCTTATTTTCCTGAAATAGCCGTCACGTGGCCGCTTCCGCCGGAGCCTGCTCGGCACGGCGGCACGCACTTGGTGAAGCCGCGTGCGCGCTTCATCGAGAAGCGCATCTCGCGGTTCACCGCCCAGCCGCCCGCGTTGAGCACGGCCCCGAGGTCGCGCTTGCGCAGGTTGAAGTAGGTGAGGATCACGCTCGGCAGCGAGACTACGAGGATGATCGCCACCACCGTCCCCGCGATCTGCCACGCCGTCATCTTCGAGATCGCCGCCATCAGCGACGCGGCCGCCGCGCCGAGAAGGCCGACGCCGATGCCGATCGCGGCGATCGAACTGGCCATCGCCGCGCCGCCGCCGGATTCCGCGGCCTTGCCCGCCGCCACCTTCTGGGCGCCGGCCGCGAGTTTCGCGTCCGTCGCGGCCTGCCGGTCGCCGAGGAACTTCTTCGCGGTCGCGGCGATGCCGGCCCCGAGCTTGCGCCAGGGCGACCAGAACGCCTCCAGCAGCGAGACCTGCGCCTCGACCACCTTGGTGATCGTCGCGTCCCAGTCCTTGCCGTCTCGGTCGTAGAACACGCCGTTGCGCCCGACGTAGAGCCCGCCGATCGTGCCGGCGGTGACCACCGCGCAGACCTGGCGCGTCGCGCCGTCGGCCGGGCGGGTCAGCTTGAGGTAGATCACGCAGCACTTCGAACGGCCGGAGAGTTCGGAATGAGCCGCCTCCGACTCGACATGAAAGCAGAGATTCATCTCCTTGCCGTCGATGCGCAGGACGCCGGTCTGGAAGATCGCCGGGCTCTCGCCGCCGTAGAGGCGATCCATCGTCACGTAGTTGATCAGGAACTCGCCGAGGTAGAGACGGTAGCGGAGGATCCGCTCCTCGGCGACCAGCTCCGCCTTGGCGCGCGAGTTCGTCTCTGGCTTCGCGGCGATCCAGGCTCGGTACGGCGCGAGACGCGACTTAAGCTCCTTCCACTCCATGCGGGTGATGGCCGTCTTCTCGCCCAGAAGCGGCTTCACGCACTTCTCCGCGAAGGCGAGGATCGCCTCGAGATGCTTCGGGTTGAGATGGTCCTTAAGCGGCAGCTCGACATCGGGATCCTCGGTGACGAGCGGCATATCCTCGGGCGGGGTGAAAAAGCCGTCCACCACCTCCTCGACCGCGGCGAGCGCGGCGCTGGCATCGCCGGTGGCTTCGCCGGCGACGGCGACCTCGGACGACTTGCCCTTCGCCTCCCAGTCGGCGAGCGCCCGGCGCTCCTCGTCGGTCGGCTCGACCTTGCCGAGATCGTCCTGGCGGGCGAGGTTGTCCGCGAGCGCCTTGGCGAGCGACTCGTCCGGCTCGAAGAGCGACTCGACCGCACAGCCGGCGGCCTTGACCAGGTCGAGCGCGGCGGAAAGCTCCTCGGAACGGATGCGGCCGTCGCCGTCGGAATCGAGGAACTCGAGAGTGCGGGAATCAAAGCGCAGACCGGTCCTGGGGCAGGAAATCGCGTACCAGCGTTTGAGATCGGAGGGTATCTCGAATTTCATGCTGTGTATTATACCACAGTAATGGCTATTTGGGTAGCGCCGAGCGGACGGCAGCGACGCGCTTCATCGTCGCGGCGAACATCTCCGGCGTCTGGCTCTGCGCGCCGTCGCACTTCGCGTGCTGCGGGTCGTTGTGGACCTCGATGATGAGGCCGTCGGCCCTGATCGCCGTCGCCGCCACCGCCACCGAGTCCACCATCCAGGCGTGGCCGGTCGCGTGCGAGGGGTCCACCACCACCGGCAGGTGCGAGAGCCGGTGCAGCACCGTCACCACGCCGAGGTCCAGCGTGTTCCTCAGCGCCGTCTCGAAGGTGCGGATGCCGCGCTCGCAGAGGATGACGTTGGGGTTGCCGGACGCCATCACGTACTCCGCGCTCATCAGCAGCTCCTGCAGGGTCGCGGACATGCCGCGCTTGAGCAGGATCGGCTTCTGGGTGTAGGAGCCGACCTCCTTGAGGAGGTTGAAGTTCTGCATGTTCCTGGCACCGATCTGGATGACGTCCACGTCGTTGAAGAGCTCGATGTCCTTGAAGTCCATCAGCTCGGTCACGATCGGCAGACCCGTCTCCTTCTTCGCGAGCGAGAGGAGGCGCAGCCCCTCCTCGCCCAGGCCCTGAAACGCGTAGGGCGAGGTGCGCGGCTTGAACGCGCCGCCGCGCAGCATCGTCGCGCCGGCCGCCTTCACCGCCTTCGCCACCCCGACGAGCTGCTCCTCGCTCTCCACCGAGCAGGGGCCTGCGATGACCGCGAAGCTGCCGCCGCCGATCTTCGCCCCGCCGCAGTCGATTACCGTGTCGTCCGGGTGGAACTTGCGATTCGCCGCCTTGTAGGGCTCCTGGATGCGCTGGACCGACTCCACCGAGTCCATCGCCTCGATGACCCCGGGGTCGAGGTGGGCGATGTCGCCCACGCAGCCGACGATCGTCTCGAGTTCGCCCTGCGAGACGTGGGGGGTGATGTTCTTCGACTCAAGCAGCGCCTTGAGGTTCTCGATCTCGGTCGCGCTTGCGCCCTTCTTGAGTATGATTATCATGGTTGTCTTTCTCCTTGCCTTAAAAACCGCTACACCGCCGCGTCCTCGGCGCGCATACGCCCGAGCCGGCCGAAGTCCGCGAAGAACGCGGGATAGGACTTCGCCGCGCACACGGCGTCGTCGATCGTCACCGCCTCCTCGGCGTGCGTCGCCCCGACCGCCGCCGCCATCGCGATGCGGTGGTCGCCGTTGGTCTCGATCTCGCCGCCGCGGAAAGGCCCCTCCGCGCCACGAACCGAGAACTCGTTCTCCCGGCTCTCAACCTTCGCGCCGAAGCGCTTGAGGACGTCCGCCATCGCCGCCGTCCGGTCCGACTCCTTGAGCCGCAGCCGCCGGGTGCCGGTGAAGAGCGTCTCGCCCGGCGACGCCGCCGCGACCACCGAAAGCGCCGGGAAGAGGTCCGGGCACTCCGACACGTCCACGAACACCCGCTCGCCGTTCCACGCCGTCGAGATGCGCTGCAACAGATCCTGCACCACCCGGTCGGGCTGCACCGACTTCGCGTCCAGCCCCGTCACCTCGATGTCGCTCCCGAGCGCGTTCATCGCGAACCAGAACGCCGCGCCCGACCAGTCTCCCTCGACCTGCACGTCCGGCTGCGCGTGGTACGCCTGGCCGCCGGGGATGTCGTAGCCGTCGTCCCTCACGCCGATGAAGACGCCCGCTCCCACCAGCACCCGCCGCGTCATCTCCACGTAGCCCTTCGACTCGAGCGGCGAGGTGAAGCGGATGAACGAGTCGCCCTTGAGGAGCGGCAGAGCGAAGAGGAGCCCGGTCACGAACTGCGAGGAGACGTCGCCCGCGAGCTTGAACTCGCCCGGCTGGAGGTCGTCGTAGTCCATCTGCGGACGGTCAGCGAGCCTGCCCGCCGTCTTGAAGACCGGCCTCTTGCCGAGCGCCGCGGCGATCGGCGCGAGGAATCGCCGCGTCGAGCCGCTCTCGCCGCAGTCGAGGAACGGCGCGGTGTCGTCCCCCGCCAGCGCCAGGAGGCAGCGCTTCGTCGCCTGAATGTCGTCCGCATCGCCCTCCGCCGGCGCAAGCCGCGAATAGTCGCCAGCCAGGAAGTCCGCGAGGAGCAGCCGGTGCTCGTGCGACTTCGACCGCGGCGCCGCCACGCTCCCGCGCCGCGCCCCCGGCTCGATTGTTATTTGTTTTCCTTCGCCCATAATGTTGCAACCCCAGTGGCAGTATGCGTCTTCTCGGGTTTGATTGAGTATTATATCAAATTTCGCCGACCGCTATCGTTGCCTGAAGTTCCCAAGAATGTCAAAATCGGTCATGATTTAATGGGCGGACACTATGTATAATGTGCAACAATCACGCCATCAGAGGAGACGTACTCAGATATGTTGCCGTTTGCATCATAAATTGGCAGGTAGACAGCATCGCCCTTCTGGACAGCAAGCAACCCACCGACGCCTCCAGCGCCCTTCATTGTACCATCAAGATCAAGTCCCCATGTGTTGAATGTTGCGTTGGAAGAAGCAGCATCCTCAACTATGACGTTGTAATCGTCCCAAATAAACTTCGCACCGTCATTTACGACATTACGCCCCATGTGATCGTTGGCCTAAGGGCCTAAGAGGGACCCCGGTGAATATGCAAGATGAGCTTCACTAAATTTCACTCACCATCTGTCGGCGTGGATCTTCGCGGGGTTCCACTTGTTCTTCACCGCCGGATCTTCCGCCGGATAGCCGATCGGGATGACATTGAGCGGCGCGTAGCCGTCAGGAATCGCCAGGATCTCTCGCACGGCCGCGATGCGCTCTTCGCCCGGAAAGACACCCGTCCAAACCGCGCCGAGGCCGAGGCCGTGCGCCGCGAGGAGGATGTTCATCGAGGCCGCCGAGCAGTCGTGGATCCAATACTCCTTGCCGCGGCCGGGAAGTCCGTTGTCCAGGGAGCCGCAGACGACAATCGCCAGCTGCGCGCCGTTCGCGATACGCGAATACGGCAGCCGCTCGCCGAGCTTCTGGAGCTGCGCCTTGTCCTTCACCACGACGAACTCCCACGGGCGCTTGTCCATCGCCGACGGCGCGCACATCGCCGCCTTCAGGATCTTCTCGACCTTCTCATCCTCGACCGCGCGGAATGGATCAAACTTGCGGATCGACTTGCGCGTCGCGATGGCCGTCAGCACGTCCGACACGTTCCCGTCCGACACCGTCCTGATGCCTTCGCCGACGCCGCTGAAAAAGACGACCGACCCGGCCTTGCGCGCGGCCTTGCGTCCCGCGCTCTCGACCTTCTCGCACCCGACTAGCGTCAGCGCCGCCGCCAGCACCACACCAACTGTTACGATCTTGCTCATCTTTCCTCCTCCTTTTCACTCTAAGAGATTCTTGACCTTCAGCCAACGCGCAGACACGCCGCGCTCTTCTCCCCGCCTTCAAGGAGCGTCAGCAGCTTTGCCGCGACCGCATTGCTCCCGCGTTCCAACAGGACAGTCCACTTCTTTGGCGCATCAATCGGCGCAACACCGGCGGCGTGAGTCGCCTCCTCGTGTCGCTTGACGATTGCAGACCAGTCATTTTCGTCCTCGACCGTCGCACCGTAGATGAACCGGTACATGGCGCGGCAATGCTCGTCACCCTCCGTCGCGGCAGTCCAGCCGCACCACTTGTACTCCGTCGGCCACTTGCAGATCCCGCCCTCGCACGGATTGCAGTCTATGTACGCGGCAACCGCGCTCATCTCCACGGACGCCCGCTTCGACTCGCGGT
>SFPL01000111.1 GCA_004551905.1 Lentisphaeraceae bacterium | reverse complement strand
GTTGAAAGGGACAGTGTTGGCTGGAATGGAGAAAATTCCAAAGAGCTTTCTGAGAAATGGTGCGACCGGCCGATTAAGTATATCAGTCAGGAGGTGCAATCTAATTCCAAGGAATCGTCAGACCAGGATGCTCAAATTGCCATACAAGGACCAATTAAAAATAGCATATTGAGTGGGAGAAGAAGACGACCGAATGGAACAATGCAAAATAAACCGGCAGAAGAGGGGCTTCTTGAACCTGCACTGTCGCTGGAAGAGGCTGTTGAGCTTGCTAAGAAGGATGATCCGCGCGGCTACTATCAACTCGCGATAGTTATTAGTCAGAAGCAGAATTGGAAAGACAAGAGTTTCGATGCCAGGGGTTACATTGATTTGTTCTTGAAGAAAGCTGTAGATGCTGGATATAGGAACGCCCAGTTCCTTGATGTGCTGTTGGCAGATAATTGTCTGAGTGGCGATGTTGACTCGTCTAGCCCTAGACTTTTTAGATCTAGAGCACAGGGGATAAATGGTCTTACTAGTCCTGGTCAGCTAATTGAGAGGTATGCTGGATTCAAGAGGGGTTGGTGGCATTGTAAAGGGTCTCTTAGTTCGAAAGACGATGTCAAGGCGATTCTGGACAGGTACCAGAAGCTCGTGGTTGACGGTTGCTATCAGGCTACGAATGCAATTGCATTGCTTGAGTGGCGGGCAAAACGTGCAGAGGAAAAGGCGGCTGAGGAGGCTGCAAAAATGGCCGAAAGCGACGAAATGGCGAATCTTGTTCGGTCGGTTGCAGAACTTCCGGTGAAGGAAAAGCGCAACGTGTCGGCTGAGTTCGCCAAGGAGGCAAAGGTCGCCGGCGCTCTCTACATCAAGAGCACGGAGGAGGGAACCAAGGATTTGTCGTGGAGTGTTGATGAGAAGAAGCCTTTGTATTTTGAATTCTATGATGCAAATGAAGGGTGGACACGTCTGTTGAAGTTTTCTGCGGACGGGAGACTGCTCAGCGTCTCGCCCGCACAGTAGGCTAACATACATCTGAACAGACAGGGGGGATTCCGCGGCAGTTTCCGCGGCAGTTTTTGTCAATTGCGCTGTCTGATTTCTCCGGAGTTTCCTCAAGCGGCGAAGCGGGGAGGTGTGCGAGTGAGTCGACGGGTGCGACTCGCCGTGTGAGTGATTTTGTGCGCAACCAGCGATAGGATTCAGGCTGCCAGGGTATACCAGGCTGGTTGTCCTAAGCGCGGAAGGCGACTAAGTCACCCGCGACGAGACCGAGCACTCGCTCCCCGCTGAGCCGCGCCCACACCTTTTTTGGTATAATACGCGCCGACGGAGGCTGCGCCGAACCATGGCGCCTTCCGCGGCGTTTAAACAATTGTGAAAAGTAGCGAAACATCAGATTTGCGTCCTGCTCTGCGCGCCAGCGCAGTCGGCCACGCCTACGGCGCGGGAACTTCTCGCCGCGAAGTGCTGAGGGGCTTCTCGCTCGAGGTCGCGTCCGGCGAATTCGTCGCTCTGATGGGCCCGAGCGGCAGCGGCAAGTCCACCTTCCTTCACCTGGCGGCAGGTCTGCTGGTGCCCGACTCCGGCGAGATCGAGGTCGGCGGCGAGATGGTCTCGGCAATGGGCGACTCCGCGGCAGCACGCTTCCGCCGTCGTCGCGAAGGGGTGGTGTTCCAGTCCTTCAACCTCATCGAGTCGATGGACGTCGAGGCGAACATCGCCCTGCCGGCGCGGCTCGACCGCCGCCGCGTCGACGCGGCGCGGGTGGCGGAGCTCATGTCGCGCCTCGGACTCGCGGGGCTCGAGAAGCGGCTTCCCGCCCGGCTTTCCGGCGGCGAGTGCCAACGCGTCGCCATCGCCCGCGCGCTCTACATGAAGCCGGAGATCGTGCTTGCGGACGAGCCGACCGGCAACCTCGACCTCGCCTCCGCCCGCGGCATCTGCGCACTTCTCGGCGAGCTCAACGCGTCGGAGCGGACGGCGATCCTCGTCGTCACCCACGACCCCATGGTCGCCGCGGCGGCCTCGCGCGTGTGCTTCCTGCGGGAAGGCGCGGTCGTCGCCTCGTGCGCGACCGGGCACGATCCCGCGGCAGTTTCGGCGATGTACCTCAAGCACTGCGGCTGAGCGCGGGGGAGCGGATGCGAGTTGTTTTGGAGATTGTCCTCGCCGGACTGAAGAGGGGGAAGGCGCGCTTCCTCTGCGCCGTCGTCGGCATCGCCGCGGCGACGGGGTCGATAGTGTTCATGACTTCGCTCGTCGCCACCAATGACGCGCAGGCACCTTTTGCCGCGCAAGGTGCCGCGATCCCCTGGGCGGCGTGGCGGACGTGCGATGACGGCGGCGGCGCGCCGCGGGGTGCGCCAAGGGGCGCGCCGGACAGGAAGGTGCCGCCGGCGAAGATGGCTCCGGCTAAGTGCGATCTTGCGCTTGACGCAGTGCCGCTCGGCGTCGACTACCGTCCGGGCGGACGCGTCCTGCAAGGTCCGCCGATGCGCGTACTCCTTGCCCGTGCGCCTGCCGCGAATCCATACGGAGCGGTGAGCCTTGCGGAAGGACGCTGGCCGGACGCGGCCGCCGCCGGATGCGAAGTGGTGGCGGTGAGGTCCGCGCTCCGTCGCTTCTCGCGCGAGCAGGAGCCGGCGCTGGGGAGCGAGGTGAAGTTCGTCGGCCGCGCCACCACCATGACCGCGAAGGTGGTGGGCTATCTCGACGGCGGACGCCTGCCGCGCGAGTTTCCGAATGTCTTTGCCAACCCGAGCGCGTTTGCGGCCCTCGCCGTCGAGCATCAGGTACGGGTGGAGCTTTTCCGGGACGCCCCCGCGCCCGCCGACGCGCTGACGCCGCGGAGCGAGCAGGTGGTCGCGGCGTTCCGAGGCGATGAGCAGCGGCGGATGGACTACGCGAAGCCGCTCTTGGTGATCGCGGCGTTCCTGACCGCGCTGGCACTGCTCGTCAACTCGCTCCTCCTGTCGGTGGAGGCGAATCGTCCCGCGCTCGCGCGCCTGCGCGCCGTCGGCCTGACGCGATCGGGGGTGGTCGCCTGCGTCGGCGCCGAGGCGGCGTTGACGGTGCTCGACGGCTGGGTGCTGGGCGTCCTGGCGTCGGTGGCCGCGCTCCACGTCTATGTGCATTTCGACGCGGCGGCTTTCCCGTCCGGCGTCGCCCTTGACTGCGGCAAGATCTTCCTCACGCTTGCGGCCATGCCGTTCGTCGCCGCGCTGGCGCTCGCTGCCGCGCTCGCGCCTGCCATGAGGGTGCGGGGGATGGACGCCGCCTGCCGCGTGCCGCGCCGCCGCCGCCGTGGCATGGCGATCGCGTATGGCTGCGGATTCGCCGCGTTCGTCGCGGTGGAGGTGTGGGGCGCGTCGCTGATGCGCGGCTTCGTGCCGTCGCCGGAGTGGCCAGACGCGATCGTCTCGCTGCTGCCGGGCGGGGTGTCGAGCTTCGAGGTGGAGAAGCTACAGAACATCGAGGGCGTGAAGCGGATTTCCGAACTGGTGCCGCGGCAGCTGGAGATTGCCGGCGTCAAGCCGCGTCCGGTCATGGGCGGACGACTCGCCGCGCCGAACGTCCTTTTCCTCGCCGCCGAGTTTTTGCCGGACTTTCGGTTCGTCGAGGGCGACCGCGAAGACGCGGCGAAGGCGGTGGCGGAGGGGCGCGCGGTGGTGATAGCCGAGATGCTTTCCCGTGCGCACGGCCTCCATGTCGGCGACGAGCTGAAGGTCGTGGCGTCCGGCCGCCGCGTCGCGCCGGGGCGCGAGCTCAGTTTCCCGGTCGCCGGGGTGGTGGACCTCAACTGGCACATGGTGACGAGCCGCGGCCTCGTGCGCGGGCTCAACGGCGCCTCGCCGATGACCGACGGACCTGCGTTCTGCTCCTTGGACACGATGGGCGAGATCGACCCGCGCACGTACATGACCGAGCCTGCGATGTCGGCGCCGATGACCCATCTCTGGGTGGAATACGATCCCGGCTTCCTCGCGCGTCACGGCGTGTTCCCGGCCGGGCGGCTGGTCGAGGCGGAGATCGCGCGGCGGCTGGGGAACCCGGTGCAGGCGACGGTGCGGCTGCATGCGAGGGACGAGATTGCGGACGGGACGCTGGCGCACGGCTCGGATCTGATTGGCCAGGCGGCGCGGGTGCCGTTCGTCTTCCTCGCCATCCTCGCGATCGGGTTCGTGGCGATGCTCGTAGCCGAGGCGGAAGCGCGGAAAAACGAGTTCGCGGCGATGCGCGCGGCGGGCGCGACGCTCGGCCAGGTGGCGTGTGCGCTAGCGCGGACTGCGGTGCGGACGGCGTTCATCGGCATTGCCGCGGGCTTCCCGATTGGCGCGGCGGCGGGCTGGTACGCGTCGCTCGGCACGGCTGGCCACTGGCCGGGGATGCCGCACCATTTCGCGGTTCCGTGGGCGGTAGTCATTGAAGGCGCGGCGGGGGCGGTCGTCTTCGCGCTCGTAGTCGCAGTCCCGACCGCGGCATGGATAGTAGGTGGCGCGCGGAGGCGCGCAGGAAAGGGCAAGGCATGACGATGGCGGTGGCGGTGGATTTGAAGGCGCTGACGAAGCTGTTTCTCGACGGCGGACCGGTGATGTGGCCGATCCTGGGACTTTCGGTCGTTGGGCTCGCAATCCTCTTCTGGAAGGTGCTGGAGCTTCGGGCGGGGCGGCGCAACGCGCGAGGGCTGGTGGTGGTCTCGACCATCATCACCGCCGAGCCGATGCTGGGCATCCTCGGCACGGTGACTGGCATCATCAAGACGTTCGGCGCGCTCAACGCGGCGGCGGGCGCGGCGGATCCACTCGCCGCCACGGCCGGCATCGGCGAGGCGCTGATCACCACCGCCGCTGGTCTCGTCGCCGCGCTGGTGCTAATTTTCCCCTACAACGTTATCTCAACCAAGGTCGACGGCGACTGAGCCGCGAATATGGTATAATACGCGCAAACGAAAGGAATATATTATGACCAAGACTGTTCTTTCCGCGGCGGTGATGGCGGCTGCGTTGTCCACAACCTGCGCGGCCGAGCTGCCGGTTGCCGACTTTACCCGGGAGGTCGGCAAGGTGCGGCCGGAGCTGCACTCCTCCGGCTTCGGCCCGACAATCTGCTCGCTCACCCAGCAGGCGCTCGACGACATCCGCGCGATGGGCTTCAAGAGCGCGCGCACCCACGACTGGGCGCTTATCAACCCCAACCAGCGCGTCTGCGACTGGCACCACATCTTTCCGCTCGTCGACCTTGATGCGACCAAGCCCGAGAACTACGTGTTCGGCCCCACCGACTACCTGCTGAAGCGTACGCGCGAGGAGGCGGGGCTCGACATCTTCTTTCGCCTCGGCACCTCGATCGAGCACTCGGGCCCCAAGGTCCACTTCAACTCGCTCATCCCGAAGGACTTCGACAAGGTGGCCGAGGTCTTCGCCGGCACCGTGCGCCACTACAACCGCGGCTGGGCCGACGGCCACGAGTGGAACATCAGGTACTGGGAGATCTGGAACGAACCGGACGGCTTCAACAACATGTTCTGCCTGCCCGGCGGCGACGCCGGCGCCGACGAGGCCGGCACGAAGAGCAACGAGCTGAAGCGCCGCGAGCTCTTCGCGCAGCTCTTCGTGAAGTGCCTCAAGCGCCTGAAGGGCGAGTTCGGCGACTCGATCAAGGTCGGCGGGCCGGCGCTCTGCTGGCTGAACGATGAATACTTCCGCTATCTGCTGCAGGCGTGCAAGGACGCGGGCGTCGCGCCTGACTTCATCTCCTGGCACGGCTACAGGAACAACCCGTCCGATTTATCCAGGGAGGCCGACCGCGCGCGCAGAATGTGCGACGAGATGGGATTCCCGAAATGCGAGCTGATCGTAAACGAGTGGCACTACTTCGGCGAGACCTACTCGTGGACCGATATGCAGCGCTGCTCCGACCCCGTGGTCAAGGAGCGCATCTGGAGCGGCCCCGACAGCCACAACGGCATCCGCTCGGCGTGCTTCACGCTTGCGACGCTCGCCGACATGCAGTCCTCGAAGCTCGACCAGGCCTTCTACTACGGCTGCAGCCACGTCGGCAGCTGGGGCTTCAAGGACGCGCTGCAGAAGAAGTACAAGGTGTTCTACGCGCTCAAGCTCTTCGGCGACATCATGCGCGACTACTCGGTGCGCTGCGCCGGTTCGACGGTCGGCACGGTGACCTCGTTCCCCGTCCGCCGCGCCGACGGCCGCAAGGGGCTGCTGGTTGTGGACTACGGCGGGACGTCCCGCGAGATCAAGGTCGCGCTGAAGGGCGTGGATGCGGGCGCGAAGCCTAAGGCGGTCGTCCTCGACTACACCCACGATCTGGAGCCGCTCGTCCGCGAGGGCTACGGCGACCAGGCGCTCATCTCCAAGGATGGCGTCCTCACGCTCTGGAAGCCGGACTTCTTCTGCGCGGCGTTCCTCGTCACCTTCGACAAGTAGATGGAAGACTTCGGCCTCTATCTGGTGATGACCAACCCAGTCGTCGGCTACGAGCGCTGCTGCGAAGCGGCGGTCAACGCCGGCGTCAGGGTGGTGCAGCTCAGGATGAAGGACGCGCCGCGCGCCGAGGTGGTGGCCACCGCGCGTGCGCTCAGGCGCATCACCGTCGGCTCTCGGACGCTGCTCATCGTGAACGACGACCCCGAGGCTGCGGCGGAGGCGGACGCGGACGGCGTTCACGTCGGCCAGACCGACATGCCGGTCGCCGAGGTGCGGCGGCGATTTCCCGGGCTGAAGATCGTCGGCAAGTCCACCCACTCGCCGGCGCAGGCGCTGGCGACGGTCGGCGAGAGCCCCGACTACATCGGCGCGGGGCCGGTGTGGCCGACGCCGACCAAGAAGATCCCCGACCCCACGCTCGGCGTCGAGGCCGCCGCGGAGATGGCGCGCTCGGTGCCTTTCCCGGCGGTCGCGATCGGCGGCATCGACGAAAGCCGCATTCCCGAGCTTGCGGCGGCAGGCCTCGCCAACTTCGCGGTGGTGCGCGCAGTATGCGCCGCGCCCGACCCGTACGCGCGGATCGTCCGACTGCAGGACGCCTTCCGCCGCGCCCGCTGCCAAATTTGATATACTATACAATCCTATGAAAGATCGTAAGCTTCTTTTAGCCGTTTTCATGGTGCTGACGGCGTTCTGCGTCTTCGCATCGGGCGGGGCCGCGAACGAGCCATATCCCAACTTCGGCCTGCCGCGCGTGGAGCAGATGATGTTCCTCGTGCTGCAGATCGGTGTCATCATTTTCGCCGCGCGGCTGGGCGGGGCGATCGCGTCGATGTTGAAGCTCCCTTCGATTCTTGGCGAACTCGGCGCTGGCATCTTGATCGGCCCCTGGGCGCTCGGCGGCATCGGCTTCGGCGACGGGCTTTTCGCGAGCGGGCTTTTCCACGGCGCCGCCCTCCAGGAGATTGCCAGCACCGGGCGGCTGGTCGACGCGACGAGTGACGAGCTCTACGGCCTCGCCACTCTGGCGTCGGTGATTCTTCTCTTTCTCTCGGGGCTGGAGACGAACATTAAGATGTTCCTCAAGTACTCGTTTGTCGGGCTGATGGTCGGTCTTGGCGGCGTGCTGGTGTCGTTTGTCCTCGGCGACCTCTGCGCCGTCTTCCTGCTGCCGAAGTTCTTCACGGTGTTCGCGGCCGGCGGGGCGCACGCGCTTGCCGGCATCCCGCTGGCCGAGGCGATGACCAAGTCGGCCCCGCTCTACATGGGCATCATGTCTACCGCCACTTCGGTTGGCATCACCGCGCGCATCCTTTCCGAGAAGAAGAAGATGGACTCCGAGGAGGGCGTCACCATCATGGCCGGCGCGGTGATCGACGACGTCCTCGGCCTCATCGTGCTTGCCGTCGGCAACGGCATCATCGCGGCGCACAAGGCGGCGGAGACCGCCGGGGCGGCCGCTGGCGGCATGGACTGGGGCGAGATCGGGCTTGTCGCGCTCAAGGCGTTCGGCGTCTGGCTTGGGGCTTCGGCGATTGCGCTTCTTGCGGCGAGGTGGATCGCCAAGTTCCTCAAGAAGGCGTTCAAGAGTCCGGTGGTGATCGCGACGATGGCCTTCGGTCTGGCGCTGGTGCTGGCGGGCTTCTTCGAGTACATGGGCCTGGCGATGATCATCGGCGCGTACGTGATGGGCCTGGCGCTCTCCCGCACCGACCTCAAGCACCCGATCCAGGAGATGCTTACCCCGGTCTACACCTTCCTGGTGCCGGTGTTCTTCTGCTCCATGGGCATGATGGTCGATGTCCGAGCCCTCTGTTCCGAGCCGGTGCTCGTTTTTGGCGGCATCTACACTGCGGTTGCGGTCGCGGCGAAGGTAGTCGGGTGCATGGTGCCGTCGATGTGCTGCGGCTTCAACATCCTTGGCGGCCTCCGCATCGGCGCCGGCATGGTGCCGCGCGGCGAGGTGGCGCTCATCATTGCCGGTCTCGGCCTTTCGAGCGGATTTCTCACCCAGGAGATCTTCGGCATCGGCATCCTGATGACGCTCGTCACCACCATCATCGCGCCGCCGGCGCTGGTCGGGCTCTTCGCCCCGAAGGCAAGGGGCGTGCGGCATCCGCGCCCGTCCACGAACAACTCGCGCGAGACCTGCTTCGAGATGAACAACGACGAGGCCGCGAAGCTGATGCTGGAGCGGCTGGTGGACGAGTTCCGCGAGGAGGGCTTCTTCACTTCGCTGCTTTCCAAGGAGGACAGCATCTGGGAGGTGGCGATGGACGACATGGAGCTCGCGCTCCGCCGTACCGGCAACCGCATTTTCGTCAGCTGCACCGCCGAGGAGGAGGCGATCGTGATGACGGCGTGGATGGAGGTCGCGAGCCAGATGAATGACCTCGCGCGCGCGATCTCCAAGCCCATCCGGCGCCAGGACGTCGACCGGATGCTCGCCGAGGCCAGCAACAAGGGCGATCGGCACGTCGGCCACTCCGGCGTCGGCCGCTACCTCCAGGGGTTCGTCATGCTGCCGAAGTTCCGCGCCGCCACCAAGGCGGAGGCGATCACCAAGATGGTGGCCGAGGTCGCCGCCGCCTGCCCCAACCACGTGCGCGACGCCACCGAGGCGACCGAAGCGGTGCTGCGGCGCGAGGCGTCGATGCCGACCGGGCTTGACCACGGCATCGCAGTGCCGCACGGGCGCTGCCGTTCGGTGACCGGTCTTGCCGGCGCGGTGGCGATCGTCGACAACGAAGGCACCGCCAACGGCTGCATCGCCGACTATGAAACGATCGACAACTCCCGCGTCGACCTCATCGTCCTCACCCTCGCCAACGACTCCGAGCAGACCCCGTACCTGCAGCTCATGAGCTTCGTCTCCAAGGCGCTGCGCAACGACAATGGATACCGCCGGCTCGCCGAGTGCAAGACGGCGGACGAGATGCGCCGGTTCTTCCGGGAGGTCAAGTGATGGAGCTCATCGCCAGCTTCCAGGTCGACCACACCCGCATCGTCCCCGGCATCTACGTTTCGCGTGTCGATTCCGTAGGCGGCGAGCGGGTGACCACCTTCGACGTGCGCATGAAGCGCCCCAACGTAGAACCCGCGATCCACCCGAACGCCATCCACTCGATCGAGCACATCGTCGCCACCTACCTGCGCAGCGATCCGGAGTGGAAGGACCGCATCGTCTACTGGGGACCGATGGGCTGCCTCACCGGCAACTACCTGATCGTCAAGGGCTCTCCGTCGCCACAGGAGATTCTGCCGCTCGTCCTCGCCGCGTTCCGGCATTGCCGCGACTTCGAGGGCGAAGTCCCCGGCACCACGCCGGAGACCTGCGGCAACTACCGTCTCCACGACCTCGCGATGGCGAAGTGGGAGTCCGCCCGCTACGTCGAGCTGCTCGAGCGCGAGCCTTGCTTCGAATATCCGACCGCCGAGAGGACGCTCGTCGACGGCGGACGGGAGTTCTACGACTCCTGAGGCAGCTGCCATGGAGAGCGCCGACACCATCGCCGCCGTCGCCACCGCCCCCGGTCGCGCCGGCGTCGCCGTTGTCCGCGTGTCCGGTCCCGACGCCTTCGCCGTCGCCGCCAGGGTCGCCGGCGTCCCGGCCCCGGGAAGCCGCGGCGAGAGTCTGCCGTCCGTCCGTCACGTCCGCTTCCGCAACCCCGTCTCGGGCACACCGCTCGACGACGGCGTCCTCCTCGCCTTTGCCGCGCCGCGCAGCTACACCGGCGAGGATGTGGCGGAGCTGCAGTGCCACGGCGGCGCCGTCGCGCCGCGCCGCGTGCTCGAGGCCTGCCTCGCCGCCGGTGCCCGCCTCGCGCGCCGCGGCGAGTTCACAGAGCGCGCCTACTTGAACGGCAAGCTCGACTACGAACAGGCCGCGAACGTGCTGGCGCTCATCGACGCGCTGACCGACCGAGCGGCGGACGCTGCGATGGAAGGGGCGTCCGGCGCCGCCGCGCGCACCCTGCGCGGCCTTTACGACCGCGCGTTGGCGCTTTCGGCGACCATCGAGCATGTGCTGGACGTCTCGGAGGAGGAGCTGCCGGAAGGCTTCACGCGCTCCATCGCCGAGTCCGTTGCTGACCTGCGGGGACAGACCCACGCCGAAATTGTCCGCGCCCGCGAAGGCCGGATGCTCCGCGACGGGGCAAAGGTGGTGCTCGCCGGTCCGCCGAATGTCGGCAAAAGCTCGCTTTTCAACGCGCTAGTCGGCTCTGCCCGCGCTATCGTCTCGGATAGGCCCGGCACCACCCGCGACGCGATCGAGGCGTGGATCGACATTGCCGGCTGGCCGGTATGCCTTGTCGACACCGCTGGACTGCGCACCGCCGCCGATGCTGTTGAGGCGGAAGGCGTCGAACGCGCAAAAAGTCTCGCCGCCGCCGCGGACATCATCCTCGACCTCCATGACGCACAGCCAGCGATCTTGCCAGAGGAAACTGCAGATTTGCCGCGGAAAATCGTGGTTTTGACCAAATGCGACCTTCAAATCTATGGGGACAGACCCCAAGAATCGGTGGGGACAGACCCCAAAATTGGTGGGGACAGACCCCAGGGGTTGGTGGGGACAGACCCCGAAGTGGTGGCGGTTAGCGCTGTTACGGGGGAGGGGATTGAGCGGCTCAAAGGCGTGATTGCCGAGCGGCTGGCGGCCAAAGCTGAAGGCGCGGGCGAGGTTGCCGGCGATGCGCGGGCGGACCGGCTCTGCGAGGTCGAAGGAATCCTTGCGCGAGTTCCGGCTGGAGGCCTGGTGCTGGCAGCCAACGCCGTCCGCGACGCCGCCACGCGTCTTGGCGCAATGATCGGAGCGGAGTATTCGGCCGACATGCTGGAGGCGCTGTTTTCAAGGTTCTGCGTCGGCAAATAGCCGGAGCGGACGGAGGAACGGAAAATGCACAGACTGCTGGTTGACACTGCATCACTGGAAAACGAAACGCCGGTGCTGTCGTCCGAGGCCGCGGCGCATCTCAAGGTGGTGCGACCAAAGTCCGGCGAGCGGGTTGAGCTCTTCGACGGCAAGGGCAGGACGCGCGAATATGCCGTAACTGCGTCCGGCCGAGGCTTCGTCCTCGCCGCTGCCGCGCCCGCTGTCGAGTTTTCGCGTCCGCCGGCGATGACGCTCTTCGCCTGCGTGACCAAGGGGTCGCGCTGGGACTGGACGATCGAGAAGGCAACGGAGCTTGGGGTGACGCGGATCGTGCCGGTCGTCTCGTCGCGAACCATCGTGCGCATCGCCGACGGCGAGCGCGAGGCGAAGCGGAGGCGTTGGGAGCGCGTAGCGGCGGACGCGGCGCGGCAGTCGGACGCGAAATGGCTGCCCGAGGTGCTTGCTCCGATGTCGTTTGCGGAGTCGCTGGCGCTGGTTCGCGGCACCGAGTGCTTCGTCGGGGCGCTCGTCACGCCGCCGCCGGTTCCGGTGGCGGAGGCGGCTCGCCGTCGCCGGGGTGAGCTGGAGCCGGCAATCTACGTGGGACCGGAAGGGGACTTTTCGCCCGAGGAGCTTACCGAGCTCGTCAAGATCGCCACCCCGGTCTCCTTCGGTTCCACCATCCTCCGCGCCGAAACCGCCGCGATCTACGGGGTCTCGGCGCTCAAGTCGCAGCTGGACGAAATGCCATGAAGTCGTTTGCGGCGCGAATCCGCGGCGATGCTCTTCCTGCTGCTGCCCTGCTTTGTGCCCATCCGCATCTACTATTTTCCGCGTCGGTTGCGCGGCGAATCATTCGGTTACGGGGCGTGTCGGGCTTTTTGGTATAATACGCACCCATGGAATCACAAGAAGCATCAATCGCCATAGTCGACTACGGCGCCGGCAACCTGACGAGCGTAAAGAACGCGTTTGCCGCGCTTGGCGTCGAGACCGTGGTAACGCGTGACCCTGCCGTGGTTGCGGCCGCCGCGCGTGTCGTCTTCCCCGGCGTCGGCGCCGCCTTGAGCGCCATGGAGAGCTTGCGTTCGCTGGGGCTTGAATCCGCTGTGAAGGACGCCGCCGCCTCGGGCCGTCCCTTCCTCGGCATCTGCCTCGGGATGCAGATCCTCTTCGAGCACTCCGAGGAGGACGGCGGCGTCGCGACGCTCGGCGTGCTGCCGGGGCGCGTGCGCCGCTTCCCGAAGGTCCCGGGCGTCAAGGTTCCGCAGATAGGCTGGAACAGCGTCGCCCTGAACCACGAACCACGAACCACGAATCACGATTTCTACTACTTCGTCCACAGCTACTACGTCGAGAAGACCGCCGACACCGCGCTTGTCGCCGAATACGCCGGCGTCGAGTTCTCCGCGATGGTTCGCCGCAGCAGACTTTGGGCCTGCCAGTTCCATCCCGAGAAGTCCGGCCGCGCCGGGCTGAGGCTCCTCTCCGACTGGCTGTCAATCTAATTACGAACCACGAATCGCGAACCATGCTGACCAAACGAGTAATTCCCTGTCTTGACGTGCGCGCCGGCCGCGTCACCAAGGGCGTCAAGTTCAAGAACAACGTCGACCTCGGCGACCCAGTGGAGATGGCCGTCGCCTATTCCGACGGCGGCGCGGACGAGCTGGTCTTCTACGACATCACCGCGTCGGCGGAGCATCGTCCGATCGACATCGGCATGGTCGAGGCCGTCGCCAAGTCGGTGCGCATCCCGTTCGCGGTCGGCGGCGGCATCGCCACGCTCGCGGACATGGAGCGCGTGATCCTCGCCGGCGCCGAGAAGGTGTCGGTCAACTCGCTCGCCGTCGCCAACCCGCAGATCATCGCGGACGGCGCGCGCGCTTTCGGCGCACAGTGCATCGTGCTTGGCATGGACCCGGTGAAGAGCGACCGCGTCCCCTCCGGCTACGAGATCACCACCCGTGGCTTCCGCGAGTTCACCGGCATGGACGCGGTGGAGTGGGCGAAGCGCGCGGCGGGGCTCGGCGCGGGCGAGATCGTGGTCAACTCCGTCAACGCCGACGGCACCCGCGAGGGCTTCGAGCTCACCCTGACGCGGCTCATCGCCGAGGCGGTCGACGTGCCGGTGGTCGCCTCCGGCGGCGCCGGGAAGCCGGCGCACCTCGTCGAGGTGTTCCGCGAGGCGAAGGCCGACGCCGCGATCGTCGCCGGCATGATCCACTTCGGCGACTACACCATCGCCCAGATCAAGGCGGAGATGTCCGCCGCCGGCGTCCCAACCCGCATGGGCTGGTAACACGAGCCACGAACCACCAACCACGAATCAAGAACCTCGAAATGCACCGCATCCTTGTGATCAACCCCGGGTCTACCTCGACCAAGGTCAGCCTCTTCGAGGACGAGACCTCGCGCTTCGAGCACAGCCTCTTCCACGACGCGCCGGAGCTCCTCAAGTTTCCGCACGTCAACGACCAGCTCGACTTCCGCCGCGGCGTCATCCTCGACATGCTCCGCGACGAGGGGGTCGCCCCAGCCTCGATCGACGCCTTCGTCGGCCGCGGCGGCAGCGCCCACACCCAGCCCAGCGGGCTCACCGCAGTCGACCGGCGGCTCTTCGACGACACCGTCGCCGGCGTCGGCGGCTCGGAGCACCCGGCCAAGCTCGGGGTGATGCTGGCGTGGAAGTTCGCCGAGGAGTTCGCGAAGCCGGCCTTTACCATCAACCCGACGAACGTTGACGAGTACTGCGACTACGCCCGCCTCACCGGCATCCGCGGCGTCTACCGCGTTTCGCACTCGCACGTCCTCAACCAGAAGGCCGTCGCCGAGTTCCACGCGGCGAAGCTGGGGCGCAGGTACGAGGACTGCAACTTCGTCGTCGCGCACATCGACGGCGGCATCACCGTCTCCGCGCACGAGCGCGGCAGGATGGTGGACGGCAACATGGGCGCGGACGGCGAGGGCGCGTTCACGCCGACGCGCATCGGCTCGGTGCCGGTGCTGCAGCTCCTGGACTACATCGAGGCGCACTCAGTCGCCGAGGTGCGACTGCGCTGCTCGCGCGCCGGCGGATTCGTGGACCTCTTCGGCACCTCCAACTCCGACACGGTCCACGCGCTGGTCGAGCAGGGCGACCGCAAGGCGACGCTCGTCTGGAACACGATGGTCTACCAGGTCTGCAAGATGATCGGCGAGATGTCGGCTGTCCTTTGCGGCAAGGTCGACGCGATCCTGCTCACCGGCGGATTGGTGCGTTTCCAGGACATCGTCGACGGCGTCAGGAAGCGCTGCGGCTTCATTGCGCCGGTTGAGGTCTACCCAGGCGAGATGGAGCAGGAGGCGATGGCGCTCCCGGCGCTACGCGCGCTGCGCGGGGAGCTTAAGCCGCACGTCTACTCCGGCCGAGACGTCTGGCAGGGCTTCGGCTACATCGGGCTGTAGACCCACTTGCCATGAGGCGGCGGTTTTTGGTATACTACACGCCAATCAACCAAGTTCGGGCGTGGCGCAGTGGTAGCGCAGTTGACTGTTAATCAATTGGTCGCTGGTTCGAATCCAGCCGCCCGAGCCAATTTGGCGGTCCGCCGGCGTCACCGGCGGCTTTCGCGTCAGGGGCGATTCAAGGAAGGCACGAGATGTTCGAGGGAAATGTTTTCGGTCGACTGGACCAGAAGTTGCAGCATGCGGTTGCGGATGCGGGCTATTCGGCCCCGACGCCCATCCAGGAGCAGGCCATCCCGCGTCTCCTCGAAGGCCGCGACCTCATCGGCATCGCCCAGACCGGCACCGGCAAGACCGCGGCGTTCATGCTGCCGATCCTCCAGCACCTCGTCAAGGTGCGCCGTCCGCGGCGCATCGGCCATCCGCGCGCGCTCGTCCTCTCGCCGACGAGGGAGCTCGCCGTGCAGACGGCCGAGAACGCGCGCCGCTACTCCGCGCTCGCGCAGCTGCCGTACGCCTGCCTGATCGGCGGCGTGAGCCAGTTCGGACAGGTGAAGGAGCTGAAGAAGGGCGCGGAGACAGTGATTGCCTGTCCGGGGCGGCTCATCGACCTGATGACCCAGGGGATCGTGTTCCTTGACCAGGTGGAGATGTTCGTCCTCGACGAGGCGGACCGGATGCTGGACATGGGGTTCCTGCCGGACATCAAGCGGATCATCTCCAAGTTGCCGGTGCGCCGCCAGTCGATGTTCTTTTCCGCCACGATGTCGCCGGCGATCGCCGCGCTTGCCGCGGAGCTGGTGACCGACCCGGTGAAGATCGAGATCGCGCCCGAGGCGCCGGCGGTGGAGAAGATCAGCCAGAAGGTGATGTTCGTCGAGAAGGCGCGCAAGGACTCGCTCCTGATCCACCTCTTGAAGACTCATCCGGAGTGGACGAAGGTGATTGTCTTCGCCAAGATGCGCCATGGCGCGGACCGTGTCTGCAGGAAGCTCGCGCGCGAGGGGATCAACTGCGCGGCCATCCACTCCGACAAGACCCAGGGTCAGCGCACACGCGCGATGGAGGGCTTCCGCCGCGGCGAGATCCGCGTGCTGGTGGCGACGGACATCGCCTCGCGCGGCATCGACGTGAAGGACGTCTCCTGCGTCGTCAACATGGAGCTGCCGCTGGAGACTGAGAGCTACGTCCACCGCATCGGGCGCACCGCCCGCGCCGGCGAGACCGGCGTCGCCGTCAGCTTCGTCGCCGCCGAGGAACGCGCGCAGCTGAAGGCGGTGGAGCGGTTCATCCGCAAGACCATCCCCGTCGACCGCGACCAGCCGTTCCACTGCGAGGACGCCGACCGCCGGTCCGGCCATGAGCGCGAGGGCCTGCCGCAGGCGCCGTGGGTGCATCCGGCGAACCGCAACCGCGGCAACCGCAAACGCCAGGGCCACAAGGGCTTCAAGGGGCGCCGCCAGCCAGACTTCGGCCAGAAGCGCAACGGCACGGGCGAATGAGGCCCAAGAGGACGACGGCATGGCGGAAGAATCAGACGGCGAGCTGACGCGGAAAAGCTGGTTCGTGCTGCATGTCAAGCCGCGCACGGAAAAGAAGGTCATGCTGTATCTTGCGAGGTACGGTTGCTTCAGGTACCTTCCGCTAGTCTTGAAGGTCACGAAGGTCCAGCGGCGCAAGGTGCGCAGGACCATCCCGGTGTTTCCCGGGTACGTGTTTTCCCGGATGACCCCGGAGGAGCGGATCGAGATGCTCAAGACCAATCTCATCGTCAGCGCGATATGCGTGACACGCCCGCGGGAGATGATACACCAGCTGAGGCAGGTCGAGCACGCGTCGAAGTGTTCGCCGGACATTCGCCGGACGCAGGTCTTCAAGGAAGGGGACTACGTTAGGGTCGTTTCGGGGCCGTTGCGCGGCACGGAGGGCTATGTCCGCCGCGAGGGCTCGTGCGCCAAAATCTGCCTCAACGTCGAGATCCTTGGCGCGGCAGTCGAACTGTCGGTATCGCCAGAGGATTTGGAGAAGATAAAACAGCTGTAAACTCCAGGTTTTGCCGAATTGATTTGCTTTGCCGTATTATGGTATACTACGCGCCGGTGAGACCGAGCAATATCATGCGCATAAGTCACATAGCGCCGTTCGCCGTTTCCGCCGCGCTGGCCGCCCTGGCGGCGTGGACGGC
>SFPL01000110.1 GCA_004551905.1 Lentisphaeraceae bacterium | reverse complement strand
TCTGTCCCCGTCGGCATCCCGTCGGGTGGCTTGTCATGCCTTGAACAGGCTGTGCGGCAGGGTCTCGTCGCGCAAAACCGCTTACAAATGTCCACGGCGGCTCGGCGCAGCCGAGACGACGGGGGTATTTGTAATCCGTGGGAACTTGGTGAACCCGTGTACCGCGGGCCGAGATTTTTGGTATAATACACAAACTAAACCAAAAACAAGGAAACAACCATGTTGGACTGGACAGTTCTCGGGTCGTTCGTCGGCTATCTATTCGTCATGCTCTGGATTGGCTTCTTCTTCTCGAAGAAGCAGTCCAACCTTGGCGACTACTACCTCGGCGGCCGGAAGATGAACAAGTGGGTTGTCGCGCTCTCGGCGCAGGCCTCCGACATGTCGGGCTGGCTTCTCATGGGCCTCCCGGGCGCGATCTACCTCGGCGGGTTCTCCGAGGCGTGGATTGGGATCGGGCTGCTGATTGGCACCTACCTCAACTGGAAGATCGTGGCCCAGCGCCTGCGCCGCTACTCCCAGGTCTGCGGCGACTCGATCACCATCCCGGACTTCATCTGCAACCGCTTCCACGACCGCACCGGCGCCTCGCGGATAATCGCGGCGGTGATCATCCTGGTGTTCTTCACCTTCTACACCGCATCCGGCTTCGTCTCCTGCGCGAAGCTCTTCACCACCACCTTCGGCATTCCCGAGACGGTCTCCTGCTGCGGGCTCGAGCTGTCCGGCTACTCGCTCTGCCTGTGGATCGGCGCGGTGGTGGTGGTGAGCTACACGCTCATGGGCGGCTACATGGCGGTGTGCTGGACCGACTTCATCCAGGGCTCGCTCATGTTCGTCGCCATCGTGCTGGTGCCGGCGGTCGTGGTCTGCAGCGCCGGCGGCTTCGCCGCGGCCGTCGACGCGCTCAACGAGATCAACCCGTACCTGCAGTCGCTCTTCACCAACGCCTCCACCGGCAAGGCCGCCGGCTTCATCGGCCTCGCCTCCTGCATGGCCTGGGGCCTCGGCTACTTTGGCATGCCCCACATCCTCGTCCGGTTCATGTCCATCGACAGCCCGGCCGAGGTCAAGGGCTCGCGCCGCATCGCGATGTCGTGGGTGACGGTCTCGCTCGCCGCGGCGGGCGTGATCGGGCTCGTTTTCCACCTCTACCTCAAGCAGCGGGGACTCACGCTCGCGGACGTGGGCGGCGACCCCGAGAAGTGCTTCATGGTGATGATCAACGGCATCTTCTCCGGCGGGTTCGTCGTGCGCGTGTTCGCGGGCATCCTGCTCTCGGCGATCATGGCGGCGATCATGTCCACCGCCGACTCGCAGCTGCTCGTCTCCGCCTCGAGCTTTTCGAACGACTTCTACAAGATTGTGCTCCGCAAGAAGGCCGCCGACCGCGAGCTGCTGGTTGTTTCGCGCATCGCCGTCGGCGTCGTCGCGCTCGTCGCCGTCGCCCTGGCGATGAACACCCAGGCGGAGTTCTTCAAGGTGGTGATGAAGATGGTGTCGTTCGCGTGGGGCGGCTTCGGCGCGGCGTTCGGCCCGCTGATCCTGCTCTCGCTCTTCTGGCGGCGCGTCAACCTCGCGGGCGCGGTCTCGGGCATGGTCGTCGGCACCGCCACCTGCTTCGTGTGGAAGTTCGTCCTCGCCAACCACGCCGCCGCGTATCCGATCTTCGGGCTCTACGAGCTCGCGCCCGGCTTTGTCCTTTCGTTCGCGGCGACGGTCGTCGTGTCGCTCCTGACCGCGCGTCCGTCCGCCGAGATGCTCGCCGAGTTCGACCGCGCGACTGCGGAGGCGCCGGTGAGGCAGGACTGACATCTGAAGGAGGAGGAAAAGTGGCAAAACTGACATTCAGGGAGGACCTCTGCAAGGGATGCGGGCTCTGCGTGACCGCGTGCCCGAAGAAGATCCTGTCCATATCCAAGACCAAGCTCAACCACAAGGGCCACGCCCCGGTCGAGCTGACGAAGCCGGAGGAGTGCGTCGGCTGCGCGAGCTGTGCGCTGATGTGCCCCGACTGCGTGATAACCGTGGAGAGGTAAAATGAGCGAGAAGGTACTGATGAAGGGCAACGAGGCGATAGCCGAGGCGGCGATCCGCTGCGGCTGCCGCCACTACTTCGGCTATCCCATCACGCCGCAGACCGAGATCGCGGCGTACATGTCGAAGCGCATGCCGAAGATCGGCGGCACGTTCCTCCAGGCGGAGAGCGAGATCGCCGCGATCAACATGGTCTACGGCTGCGCCGCGACGGGCCGCCGCGCGATGACGTCCTCGTCCTCGCCGGGCATCTCGCTGAAGGCCGAGGGCATATCGTACCTCGCGGGCGCGGACCTGCCTGCCCTGATCGTCAACGTCCAGCGCGGCGGCCCAGGTCTCGGCGGCATCCAGCCGTCGCAGTCCGACTACTTCTTCATGACCCGCGGCCCCGGCCACGGAGACTTCCACATCATCGTCCTCGCGCCGGCGACGGTGCAGGAGATGGCCGACATGACGCGCCTGGCGTTCGAGCTCGGCGAGAAGTACCGCATGCCCGCGATGCTGCTCGCGGATGGCACGATGGGCCAGATGATGGAGCCGGTCGTTCTGCCCGGCGACACCGTCGACCCCGAGACGATCCCGGCGACCAAGCCCTGGGCCACTACCGGCACCCAGTTGAAGCGCGCCCACAACATCGTCAACTCCCTCTACCTCAAGCCCGATGAGCTCGAGAAGACGAACTTTGAGCGCTTCGAGCGCTACGCGAGGCTGGAGAAGGAGGAGTGCCGTTGGGAGGAGTACCTCATGGACGACGCGGAGGTCTGCGTCGTCTCGGTCGGCATCACCGCGCGCGTCGCCAAGAACGCGATCGTCGCGGCGCGCAAGGAGGGCGTCAAGGTCGGCATGATCCGCCCGATCACCCTCTATCCATTCCCGAAGGCGGCGCTCGCCGCCGCCGCAAAGAAGGTGAAGGCGTTCCTCACCGTCGAGCTCAACATGGGCCAGATGAACGAGGACGTCCGGCTCGCGGTCGAATGCTCGCGGAAGGTCGCGATGTGCAACCGCGTCGGCGGCATGATCCCGAGCGCCGACGAGGTGCTCGAGGCGATCAGGAAGGAGGCGAAGTAAAATGGCGGTTGTTTTCCAGAAGCCGAAGGCGCTCACCGACGCCGTTCTCCACTACTGCCCGGGCTGCACCCACGGCATCGTCCACCGTCTCGTCGCGGAGGCGATCGACGAGCTCGGCATCGAGGGCCGCACCATCGGCATCGCGCCGGTCGGATGCTCCGTGATGGCGTACGACTACTTCCGCTGCGACATGATCGAGGCATCGCACGGCCGCGCCCCCGCGGTCGCGACCGGCGTCAAGCGCGCGATGCCCGACAGCGTCGTCTTCACCTACCAGGGCGACGGCGACCTCGCATCGATCGGGCTCTGCGAGACGGTCTCCACCGCCTGCCGCGGCGAGAACGTGACCATCATCTTCATCAACAACGCGATCTACGGCATGACCGGAGGCCAGATGGCTCCGACCTCGCTGATCGGCCAGGTCACCCAGACCTCGCCCTACGGCCGCGACCCGAAGACCCAGGGCATGCCCATCCGCATCTGCGAGCTCCTCGCCACGCTCGACGCGCCGGCCTACCTCGAGCGCGTCGCCGTGAACTCGGTCGCGCACGTCCGCCAGGCGAAGAAGGCGATCCTCAAGGCGTTCCGTAACCAGGTCGAGGGCAAGGGCTTCTCGCTCGTCGAGGTGCTCTCCACCTGCCCGACCAACTGGGGCCTCACGCCCGAGAAGGCGTGCCAGTTCGTCGAGGAGAAGATGATACCGTTCTATCCGCTGGGATGCTACAAGGGGGAGTAAAGGGAAAGGTCGAGACTGCGAATGTCGCGTGTTGAACGTCGCGTGTCGAAAGAACTCGATTCTTCAGCTGAAAGGAACTTGAAATGACCTACGAAACGATAATGGCGGGCTTCGGCGGACAGGGGCTGCTCTTCTCCGGCAAGGTGCTGGCGCACGCGGCGCTCATCGAGGGCAGGGAGCTCTCGTGGCTGCCGTCATACGGCCCCGAGATGCGCGGCGGCACCTGCAACTGTTCGGTGATTGTCTCCGACGAGCCGGTCGGCTCGCCGATCATCGCCCATCCGAACGTCCTTATGGTCATGAACGAGCCGTCGATCGACAAGTTCGAGCCGGCCGTGGCCGCCGGCGGCACGGTTTTCGTCGACTCCTCGCTCATCTCGCGCAAGGTCGCGCGCGGCGACGTCGAGGCCGTCTACATCCCCGCCACCGAGATGGCCAAGGACATGGGCGCGCCCGGCCTCGCCAACATGATCCTCCTCGGCGCGATCGTGCGCCGGACCGGCTGCGTCAAGTCCGAGACGGTGACCCAGGCCCTCAAGGAGGTCATCTCCGCGCGCAAGGCGGACCTCCTCGGCCTCAACCTCAAGGCGGTGGAGCTTGGCGATAAGTACATCGAGGAGCGCGGCCAATGAGCGACGAACCCCTGAACTCGGTGGACCTGAGCACACTCGGCAGCTTCGACTTCACCCCCGACTGGGCGAAGGGCGAGAAGAAGGTGACCGTCGACGCCAGGGGCGGCGGCAGGCCGTTCGACGCCAAGCCCGCCGACCGCAGGCCCTCCGACCGCGGCAAGCCCTTCGAGCGCCGCGGCGACCGCGGCCCCGGCCAGCGCCGCCAGGACGGCGACCGCAGGCCGTTCGACCGCCGCCCGCCGCGCGAGGAGCGCCCGCAGCCGCTCGACGCCGAGGTCAAGGTGCTGCCCGAGCCCAAGGCGCTCGGCACTATCTTCCGCAAGCTGCAGCAGGACTACCACGCCTACAAGCTCAAGGACCTCGCCAACTTCCTCCTGGACAACCCCGAGTCGGTGCAGCTCAAGATCACCCCGCGGGCGGAGTCCGCGTCGTTCTGCCAGTGCAAGGCCTGCTCGTTCGCCTCGCTGCGCGAGGAGGACGTGGTCGAGCACACCGTCCGTGCGCACCTCGCCGACTACTACGACGCGAAGGAAATCGAGGTCGAGCCGCCGACCGGCAACTTCAGCTGCGTCGCCAAGTGCGGGCTCTCCGGCGTCCTCCTCGGGCCGCCGAACATCCACGAGTTCAACGCCGTCGTGCGCGAGATGGTGCGCACCCGCTACCCCGAGATGAGCGAGGAGCAGTACCGCGCCCACATCGAGATGGTGCGCAACCCCGAGGCGATCGAGGAGTGGCGCAAGGGCGCGGTCAAGCGCACCGTGTTTTTCCCGAAGGGCTGCGGCGAAGACGCGAAGCCGCTCTCGCGCGAGGCCGCCGAGCTCGAGTTTCGGACCTCGGTGTTGCCCTCGCTCCTGTCGCGCCCTAAGAACCTCATGGTCACCCTCGCCGCGGCGATTGCGTCGCCCGTGAAGCCGCTCCAGAGGGCGGCTCGCGACGCGGTGGAGGCCGAGCGCCGCTCGCCCTACGCGATGTGCTTCGCGCTCCGCGGCGCCTTCCACCACCGCAAGATGAACATCTTCCGGGTGAACGACGCGCACGGACAGGAGTTTGTGACCGGCATCGAGCACAAGGAGTTCGACGCCGCCCACGCCATCCCCGAGCTCGCGGAGGCCTGGAAGTTCGTGGTCGAGAACCCCTGTTGCGACAAGTCGGAGTTCCCGGCCGTCCCTGACTTCGAGAAGCACGTCCAGTGGCTCGCCTCCACCGGCCACGTCGTCGCGTTCACCAACGGCGTCTACTCCGCGGTCGAGAAGTTCCCGAAGTACGGCCCGCAGTGGAAGAAGCGCGCCAAGAAGACTGATATTGACAAGGACTCCACCCAAGATGAAAATCCCGCTCAGCTGGCTTAACGACTACGTCAAGATCGACGACCTCGACCCGAACGAACTCGCCGAGAAGCTCACCCGCGCCGGCCTTCAGGTCGAGACCGTCGAGACCGTCGGCGGCGACCCGCTTTCCGACCTCATCGTCGTCGCCGAGGTGCTTGAGTGCGAACCGCACCCGAACTCCGACCACCTGCACGTCTGCAAGGTGACGGACGGCAAGGAGACTTTCCAGGTCGTCTGCGGCGCTCCGAACATGCGCCAGGGCATCAAGACCGCCTTCGCCAAGATCGGCGCGCCGATTCCCGAGTTTCTCGACAAGAACGGCAAGCCCGAGAAGATCAAGAAGGGCAAGCTCCGCGGCGTGGAGAGCTTCGGCATGTGCTGCTCCGAGAAGGAGCTCCACATCGGCGAGGGCAACGCCGGCATCATCGAGTACCAGGCCGAGACGCCCACCGGCGCCCTGGTGCGCGACGTCGCCAAGCTCGAGAATCCCGAGGTCGTCTTCGACATCGAGGTCACCTGGAACCGCCCCGACGCGCTCTCCGTGGTCGGCATCGCGCGCGAGTTCAGCGCCATCCTCGGCCGCCCCTTGACGCTTCCGCCGGTCGACTTCGAGGAGTGCGGCGTGGACGTCAACGACGAGGTAAAGGTTGTCGTCGAGGACCCCGCGAAGTGCCTCAGGTACACCGCGCGCGTCGTCGTCGAGATGACGCCGGACGCGCCGAGCCCGGCGCTGATGGCGAAGCGGCTCGCGCTCTGCGGCGTCCGCTCGCTCGGTCTCGCCGTCGACGTCACCAACTACGTGATGCTCGAGCTCGGCCAGCCGATGCACGCCTTTGACCACCGCCGGCTCAAGGACCGCACCATCGTCGTCAGGGACGCCCGCGAGGGCGAGACGATCAAGACCCTCGACGGCGTCGAGCGGAAGCTTGACCCCTCGATGCTGATGATCTGCGACTCCGAGCGCCCCAACGCCGTCGCCGGCATCATGGGCGGCGAGGACTCCGGAATCGCGCCCGGCACCACCTCCGTCCTCCTTGAAAGCGCGCTCTTCGAGCCCGCCTCCACCAAGTTCACTGCCTCGAAGCTCGGCCTCGCGAGCGAGTCCAGCTACCGCTACATCCGCGGCGTTGACAAGGACCTCGCGGACTTCGCCTCGCGCCGCGCCGCGTATCTCCTCCAGAAACACGGCGGCGCGAAGGTCGCCAAGGGCCTCGTCGACGTTGACAGCCGCCAGCAGCCGCTCAACCCCGACGTCTCGCTCGACTTCGAGCGCGCGCGGCGCCTCATCGGCCTCCCCATCGGCAACGACTCGATGGTCTTCATCCTCAGGCGCCTCGGGTTCGTTCCGCGCGCCAGGGAGGACCGCTTCGCGGCCGACAAGTCCGTCTCGTTCGGCGTCCCGTCCTGGCGCTGGGACATCTCCGCCGAGGCCGACCTCGTGGAGGAGATCGCCCGCGTCTACGGGCTCGATAACATCCCCGACACCATGCCCTCCGCCCCCTCGGTCTCGCCGCTCTCCGACGCGCCTTTTCGCGCCGTCTGCCGCGTCCACGAGGTCTGCGAGGCGCTGGGCTTCTCCGAGGCCCTCCACTACTCCTTCCTCTCCGTGCGCGAGCTCGACGACTTCGACCCGCGCCAGGAGTCTAAGGCGCGCCGCCTCGCCATCCCCGACCCGGTCTCCGCCGAATACGGCGTCATGCGCGACTCGCTCATGCCCCAGCTTTACGCCGCGCTCGGCCGCAACGCCTCCCACGAGGAGACGGCGATGCTCTTCGAGACCGGCAAGGTCTTCCGTTCCGAGAACGGCAAGCCCGCCGAGAAGGCGATGCTTGCACTCGGGTTCTGCGGACCGGCTGGACGCGAGGCGCTTCGCCGCCGCGCACCGCTCGGCGAGGAGGAGGCCGCGCTCTGGATGAAGGGTGCGGTCGCGGAGCTCGTCTCCCGCCTCCACGCCGGCAAGCTCGAGTTCGTCCCCGCCTCGCACCCGGCCTTTTCCGCCGCGCTCGAGGTGAAGGTCAACGGCCGCGCCGTCGGCGTCCTCGGCGCCGTCTCGGCGAAGATGCGCCATCCCTTCCGCCTCACCTCCCAGATGGCCCTCTGCGAAGTCGAGCTCGGTCCGCTCATGAAGCGCGTCAACGCCGCCGGCCGCGTCTCGCCCGTGCCGCAGTTCCCGGCCGTCCGGCGCGACATCGCCGTCGCCGTCGCTCCGGGCGTGACCGACGAGGCGATCGTCGCGACGATCCGCCGCAACGGCGGCCGCGAGCTCGTCAAGGTCGACCTCTTCGACGTCTTCAAGAAATCCCGCGCCTACTCGCTCGAGTTCCGCTCCGACGAACGCACCCTCACCGACGACGAGGTCGGCGCCGCGTTCGCCCGGGTGGTCGCGGCGCTCAAGGCCCTGGAAGGGGTGGAGGTGCGCGAGGGGTGATGCGGGGAAACGACGTAGGTCCTGGGTTGCACGCGGATTCAGCCGACATTTCTTCGACCGACGCGAGAAAAAGGGGGCAACCCCTACTTGGAACGACGGGTTCCGGAGGTTCGGTGCTACGGCAACGCGGGATCTTTTAGATTTGGAAAGGCAACGATGAACAGACAGGCGACAGAACTAAACCGCACCCTCGGCGACGCCGCGAAGTTTCTTTCGCGGCGAGGACTGAGGATGTACTTCCCCTACGGCGGAATCCTCGGCCAGAGCGCAGAGGCGAAGAAGTGCGAAGTAAACGCCACCATCGGCATGGCCTTCGAGGAGGACGGCTCCCCGCTGCTCCTGGACTCCTTCCGCCGACGCATCGGGCTCGACCCCAGGGCGTTCCTCTACGCCGGCTCCTTCGGTCTCCCTGCCCTGCGCGAGGCCTGGCGGAAGATGGAGCTGAAGAAGAACCCTTCGCTGAAGGGCGTCAGGTTCTCCCTGCCCGTCGTCACCGGAGCTCTCACCCACGGCCTCCGGATCGTCGCCGAGCTCTTCGCCGACCCTTCCGACGAACTGGTCGTCCCCGACCTCTTCTGGGACAACTACGAGCTCATCTTCACCGAGACGATCGGCTGCCGGATGCGCCGGTTCAACACCTTCCGCCGCGGCGCCTTCGACGCCGACGCGCTGAAGGCCGCGCTGCTCGCGCCCGGCGCGCGCAAGCTCCTCGTCCTCAACTTCCCCAACAACCCCACCGGCTACACTGCCACGGTCGAGGACGCGAAGCGGATCGTCGCCGCGGTCAGGTCCGCCGCCCGCGCCGGCAAGCGCGTGGTGGTGATCCTCGACGACGCCTACTTCGGCCTCGTCTACGAGAAGGGCATCCACGGCGAGTCGCTCTTCGCCGAGTTCGCCGGCCTCGACCGCAACGTCCTCGCCGTCAAGCTCGACGGCACCACCAAGGAGGACTACGCCTGGGGACTGCGCGTCGGCTTCATCACCTTCGCCTTCAAGGGTGCCAGCGAGGCCCAGCTCAAGGCGCTGGAGGCCAAGGCCGCGGGCGACGTTAGGAGCGGCGTCTCCAACGTATCCTCGATCGGACAGCACCTCGCCGTCGCCGCCTATGCCGACGCGGACTTCGCCGCGCAGAAGAAGGCCAAGTACGCCGTGCTGCGCGCCCGCTACCGCGAGATCCGCCGCATCCTCAGGGCGAACAAGGCTTACGCCGAGACCTTCGAGGCGATGCCGTTCAACTCCGGCTACTTTATGTGCGTGAAGCCGATCGGCGTGGACGCCGAGTCCGTCCGCCGCCGGCTGATCGAGCAGTACTCCGTCGGCACCATCGTCCTCTCCGGGCTCATCCGCATCGCCTTCTCCACCGTGCAGACCGCGCGCCTCGCC
This sequence comes from Lentisphaeraceae bacterium, assembly GCA_004551905.1. Classification (GTDB taxonomy): domain Bacteria; phylum Verrucomicrobiota; class Kiritimatiellia; order RFP12; family UBA1067; genus UBA1067. The sequence goes on along the minus strand of SFPL01000110.1, from coordinate 1,064 downwards.
AGGCTCTTCGCCGCAGTCGACTCGGCGATCCGCGACCTGAGGGGAATGGTGCGTTGACGATCGAGGCCTACGCCAAGGTCAACCTGACGCTGGAGGTGCTCGGCCTGCGGTCGGACGGCTACCATGACCTCCGGTCCGTGGTGCTGCCGGTTTCGCTTGCCGACACCATCGAGGTCGAGCGGGCGGACGGCGTCTCCTCCGATTCCGGCATCCCCGGCGACCTCTGCGTCAAGGCGGCCGAGGCTCTGGGTGTCGGCGCGCACATCCGCGTGGTCAAGCGCATTCCGGCCGGCGGCGGACTCGGCGGCGGCAGCGCGGACGCGGCGGCGGTGCTGGTGGCACTCAATTCCCTCTACGGACTCGGACATTCGCCCGCGCGCTTGGCCGAAATCGGCGCCGAAGTCGGCTCCGACGTCCCTGCGCTCGTCCTCGCCCATTGTCTGCGCGCACCGGTGCTGATGGAAGGGCGGGGCGAGCGCGTCTCCCCGCTCCCGGCGATGCCGCTCAACCTGGTGCTTGCGTTCCCCGGCGTCCACTCCTCCACCCGCGAGGTGTTTTCCCGCTGGCGGCCCTCGCCGCCGCGCAACTGCGCCCCGACCACGCTGGCGGCCGACGCAATCCGCCGCGGCGACCTCGCTGCGCTCACCGCCGCGCTCGCCAACGACCTTGAACCCGCCGCGGCCGCGCTCCATCCCGAAATCGCCGCGACGCTTGCGGCCCTGCGCACGGAAAAACCGCTCGCCGCCGCGATGACCGGCTCCGGCTCCACCGTCTTCGCGCTCGTCCGCTCGCCGGACGAAGCCGCCGCCGTCGCTGCCCGCCTCCGCGCCCGCGGCATTTCCGCCTCCCCCGCCCGCGGTCCGCGCCCTTAGCCGAGCCTGTCCCCGCTTCCAGCCCTGTACGCGCGGTGCCGTCCGCGCGCGGCCACGGATTACAAATCCCTAATTCTTCGCACAGGTAGGCCGTAGGAGGCGACCTTTGTCCACAGGGCCGGGATGGCGTCGCGCCATCCCGGCCCGTCCTGCATATTTTGACTTTTTTGCAGATTCCCCCTTGACTTTTGC
>SFPL01000010.1 GCA_004551905.1 Lentisphaeraceae bacterium | reverse complement strand
GCAAAAGTCAAGGGGGAATCTGCAAAAAAGTCAAAATATGCAGGACGGGCCGGGATGGCGCGACGCCATCCCGGCCCTGTGGACAAAGGTCGCCTCCTACGGCCTACCTGTGCGAAGAATTAGGGATTTGTAATCCGTGACTCAGTCGCCGGCGAACGTGCGGCGCCTCTCCGCCCGGCGGTGGATGGAGACGCTCTGCACCAGTCCGAGCCCGCACATCACCACCACGAGGAACGTGCGCCCAGAGGACACGAACGGCAGCGGCAGCCCGGTGATGGGCATCAGGCCGATCGACATCGCGAGGTTGATGTACACGTGCGCGAAGACGAGCGTCGCGAAGCCCAGCGCGAAGAGCCGTCCGCGCCCGTCCTCGGCGACGAAAGCGATCCAGCAGCACGGCACCAGCAGAAGCGCAAAGAGGACGAGCAGCGCGGCGGATCCGGCGAACCCGGTCTCCTCCGCCCAGACGCAGAAGATGAAGTCGTTCATCGAGATCGCCGGCGGCAGATACTTGAGCCGGCTCGTCTCGCCCCTGCCGATCCCCTTCCCCGCCAGTCCACCGGAGCCGATCGAGATCTTCGCCTGCATCAGATTGTAGCCCGCCCCGCGCGGATCCTGCTCTGGGAACAGGAACACCTTCACCCGCTTCACCTGGTGGGGCCTTAGCGGCTGCATCTTCAGGATGCGCTCGCGGCGCTCCGGCGGCACCCCCGGCTTCTCCGCCTCGTACACCGCACCCAGCACCGCCAGCGCCACCACCGCCGCCACCGCCGCCGCGACGACCAGCCCGCGCCGCCAGACCCTGGCGACGAAGAGCATCAGCGCCGCCGCCGGCACCAGCGCGAGCGCCGTCCCTAGGTCAGGCTCGGCGAGAATCAGCACGCACGGGACGCCGACCATGACGGCCGCGAGGAGAAAGCCGCGGAACGAGTCCTTGAACGCGGCGATGCGTCCCTCCGCCGCGCCGAACACCTCCGCGACGAGCGCCACCACGCAGAGCTTCGCCACCTCGCTCGGCTGGAAGAACCAGAGCCACCTCCTGCCGCCGAACACCGTCGACCCGAAGACCAGCACCGCCACGAGCAGCGCCAGCGAAACCACATACGCCGGCACCGCGAAGAGCCCGAGCGTCTTGCGGTAGTCCACGAACGCGAGCACGAAGTAGAGGACGAGCCCCACGCCCGCGGCCGTCAGATTGGCCACCCACTTGCCGTGAAAAACCACCTCGGCCCGCGCGTTGCCGGAGGACCAGATCGCCACCGTGCCCACCGCCACCAGGGCGAGCATCGCGGCGAACGCCAGGTAGTTGAAGTTCCTGAGTCTCTCGGACCAGCTCACGCCTGCTTCGCCGCGCGCCGCTTCTTCCAGACGAGGTACACGATTCCGCCGGCTATCGCCAGCAGCGCCACCGCCAGCAGCGGCCGGTAGAAGATCCACTCCTCGAAGTCCACGACTGCGTCGTTGTCTCTGTAACCGCCATCTCCGATATCCTTTCCTTGTCTTGCTGGTTTGACGTAGGCTTTTGTGCGTATTATACCAAAAAGGCGCGGCGCTACGCGATGAGCGAGCCAAGGTTCACCGCGTGGGATGCCTTGAGGAGGACAACGTCGCCCGCCGAGACGTCGGCGCGGAAACGCTTCTTCAGCGACGCGAGGTCCTTGTAGGCGAGGTGCGCGAGGCACTGCGAGCTCGTCTCGCCGACGCCGATCACGAGGTCGATGCCGAGTTTCATCGCGTGATCGAAGACCTTCCGGTGCATGGCAAGCGACTCCTCGCCGAGCTCGAACATGTCACCGAGCACCGCGATCCGCCGCGAATCGCAGGGAGTCGCGGCGAGCGCGTCAAGCGCGGCGATCATCGAGTCCGGATTGGCGTTGTAGGTGTCGTCGATGAAAGTCGCACCCCACTTTTCCGTGACGCGCCAGCGCGCGCCCGGGAGGGAAAAACCGACCAGCGCCTCGCGCGCCGCCGCGAGCGTCACCCCGAAGCGCACGGCGAGGGTGAAGGCGAGCGCGGCGTTGGCGGCGAAGTGCGGCGGCGGTGCGGCGATGCCGTCGACGAGCCCCGGCACGGACGCGGGCGCGGGCACCGCCTCGGCGCAGAGTCCCTTGAGGACGGACGCGAAGTCGTCCTTCTCCGGGTACACGCAGAACCGCTTCGCGCGCGCGGCCAGCGTCCCCTTCTCGCAGGCGATGCCGGCGCGGGTCTTGAAGAACTCGAGATGCGCGGTGCCGATGCCGACGATGAGGCCGGCGTCGGGCTCGGCGATGTCGCAGAGCGCGGCAATCTCGCCGGGATGGTTGGTGCCCATCTCCAGCACCAGGAACTCCGTGTCGTCCGGGCAGTTGAGGATGGTCATCGGCAGCCCGATGTGGTTGTTGAAGTTCCCTTCCGTCGCGTAGGTGCGGCCGGCCTTGGAGAGGAACGCCTTGAGCAGCTCCTTGGTCGTCGTCTTGCCGGCCGAGCCGGTGAGCGCCACCACCGTCGCCTTCAGCGCGCGGCGGCGCTCGTGCGCCTTCCGCTGCAAGGCGTCGAGCCCCTCGACGATCTCCGCCGCGCCGCGCTCGCGCGCCATCGGGATGAACTCGCGCCCGTCGGTCTTCTCGCCCTTGAGCGCCACGAAGCCCATGCCCGGCTTCACTTCCCTCGAATCGAACGTGTATCTCATGGAAGCTCCCTCCTAATTCGCCTCGTCCGCGCCGGTGAGCGCGGCAGTTACCCTCAGCGCCTGCACCGTCTCGCGCACATCGTGCACCCGCACCACGCTCGCACCCGAAATCGCCGCCCAGACCGCAAGCGCGAGGTTGCCGGCGAGGTCCTTGCCGTGCGCCTTCTCTCCAGTCAGCCGCTTGACTATGCGCTTGCGGCTCGCGCCGACGAGGACGCGCCCCCTCTTCGCCAGCTCGGATATCGACCGCAGAATCTCCAGGTCCTCCTCGCGGGTCGTGCCAAAGCCAATCATCGGATCAAGGTAAAGCCGCCCCATATCCAGGGGGACAGTCCCCGCGCAAATGGGGACAGTCCCCTTGGTGAAATCAGAAATTCTGCAAGGAATCACCAATTCCGCGTTGTTTTTCGCACATATCACCGCCATGTCGCAAACCGGGTCCTGGTAAACGCAGTTCACGATGCTGGCACCATGGGCAATCGCCCGCTCCGCCGTCTCCGGGTGGTAGGTGTCGATTGAAATGGGGACAGACCCATTGAGTTGTGGGGACAGTCCCCGTAAAACCGGCTCCACCCGCGCCCATTCCTCGTCCCACTTAAGCGGCGTCGCGCCGGGACGCGTCGACTCGCCACCGATGTCGATGATCGCCGCGCCTTCCTCAATGAGGTTCTTGGCGCGGCGAACCGCCTCCTCGGGCGTATTGAACTTGCCGCCGTCGGAGAACGAGTCGGGCGTCACGTTGACGATTCCCATCACCTTGCAGGTCATTTCCATTCCTCCTCTTTCAGAGCTCGAGCTCCGGTTGCGCCACCGGGCCGAAGCTCATCCGGTGCTCGGGACAGGGACCAAGCCGCGAAAGAGCCTCGATATGGTCCTTCGTCGGATAGCCCTTGTGCTTTGCAAAGCCGTAGCCGGGATAAAGCGCCTCGAGCCGAAGGCAGTCGGCGTCCCGCGCCGTCTTCGCGAGAATCGACGCCGCCGCGATGAGGAGCGACTTCGCATCGCCCTTCACCACGTTCACCGCCTGCGGCAGCGTCCGGACGGGCAACCCGTCCACGAGAATGTGCTCCGCGCCGACCTGATCCGCCGCGCGGCGCATCGCGAGATGCGTCGCGTTCAGGATGTTGAGCTCGTCGATCTCCTTCGGGCTCGCGCTCGCCACCGCCCACCGGCAGCCGCGCGTCGACTTGATCGCCTCCGCCAGCCGCTCGCGCTTCGCCGGCGTCAGCTTCTTCGAGTCGTTGATCTCGCCCCATGCGCCGACGAGCAGTTCCTCCGCGAGCGCAATCGGGACGGAAACCGCCGCGGCATACACGCCGCCGGCGAGAGGGCCGCGCCCGGCCTCGTCGATCCCCATCACAGGATCGCCGGCCGCCTTCTCGTACTCGAGCGAAACGGCCACGCGCGGACTCAGTAGCCCAGGTCCTCGTCGACGAGGAGCACCTTGGTGGGCGTGTGCGTAGGCGGACGCTCGAAAATCGCCGTCACCTTGCAGATGCGGTCGGGCGAGTCGCAGTCGGCACAGACGCCGAGCTCCGCGCAGGGAGTCTTCTTGCCAAGACGGCGGCAGTTCGGCGGCGATGCCGTCTTCTTCGCGCGGCGGATAGCCTCCATGACGCCGCCGGCGACGAGCTTGTTGCGGCCGACCACGTAGAGGACTCGCTTCGGCCCGTAGATCGAGGCGGCGACGCGGTTGCCGGTGCCGTCGATGTTGACGATGATGCCGTCGTCGGTCAATGCGTTGGCGCTCAAAAGAAACAGGTCCGCCACCGTCTGGTGTTCGCGGATCTCGACGCCCGAGGCCTCGAGCGCGGCGCGGATGCCGGTCTCCTTGAGTGTCTCGGAACCTCCCCAGGCGATGGAAGCGGCGCCCTTCGCCTCGGCGAGCGCAAGCTCCCTCGCCTCGGCGGAGGAAGCGGCAACCGCGGCCTCGTAGCCGCGGCGGCGCAGCGCCTCGGCCGCGCGCTCTAACCGTTCCAACGACATGGCGTCACTTGGTGGCCGTGCGGTCGTTGTACTCGCCCGTCTCGGTGTTGATGCGGATGACATCGCCTTCGTTGATGAAGAGCGGGACGGCGAGCTCGTAGCCGCCCTCGACCGTCGCCGGCTTCGTCACCTTGCCCGAGGCGGTGTTGCCCTTGACGCCGGGCTCGACCTTGATCACCTTGCGCTCGACGAGCGCGGGCAGGTCGACGCCGATCACCTTGTCGTTGAAGAAGAGGGCCTTGACCTCCATCTCGTCCATCAGGAAGTACTTCTTGTCGCCCATCACGTCGTAGCTGACGCGGATCTCCTCGAAGTTGTCATCGGTGAAGACGAACGCCTGGCCGTCGTCGTAGGAGTAGGTCACGCTCATCTGCAGCAGCTCCGGCTTCTCGAACTTGTCGCCGGAGCGGTAGCTCTTGGACATGCCGCCGCCCGTCATCATGTTGCGGAGCTTGCAGTTGTAGATCGCCTGCCCCTTGCCCGGCTTCGAGAAGTCGAACTCCGTTATTTCCCACGGCTCGCCGTCGATAAGAAGCTTCACTCCCTTGTGCAGTTCGCCTGCGCCGATTACCTCGCCCATTTCCAGCTCTCTTTCTTTGTTGTTTGGTTTATGCGCGAATTATACCAAATTTCGCCGCCAGCGCGCAAGATGCAAGCGCAACAGGCATGGTGCAACGCAGTCTGCGCAAGGTCCTCACCGCCCTTCCGCCAGCCGATGCCCTATCCGCAGGCACAGCCAAGCGCCCAAAAGCGCCTTCGCCTCCGTCACCACGTCAATGCGGTAGTCCTTTGTTGTCAATCTTCTCAATGTTGTTTCAAGGCAAGGCTACGACAGGCTTCAATGACGCGATCCAGGATTGGTTCGCTTTCGTCTCTGTCGAGACCTACATCTTTGGCGAGGCGCCGAAGATCGCCAACGCCGGGGTTCGTGCCTTCTCCGGAAACGGATAGCGTTTGCCATCCGTTTGGCCCTTCCGCATATGTGAAGTCGTAGAACGGCGCGAGCGACCAGCGCCCCTTCTCGTCCATAAGGAACGAGAAGTTCTTCAGGTGATCGTCCCTGTTGTGCGCAACGACGTTCAGGCAGGCGCGGCGAAACAACTCCGCTTTTGCGGACCTATCGTGCGTCAATGCGTCCGTCAACCTGAAGAGAAGCGCGTATTCATCGCCGGGCACCATGAAGTCGGCATGGAGAAGTCCTGCCGCGCTCGCCATGTGGAAGCGTCCGCCTTTGTCCGTGCGGTCGAACCGCCGCGTCATGAAGAACTTGCCCGCCTTCGTCTCGACAAGACGGCTCGGCGCGATGTCTGCACCCGCCGCGACCGCCGCGTCATAGTAGCGCCATTCCAGCTTGCCGGCCATGTTGCCGTCGCGCCTCGTGTTGAACTTGACGATCCAATGCTCGAAGCCAGGCGGCAGGACGGGACTTTCCGCACATACCTCGCCCGTCTTGGGATTGTACCCGACATACGCCTTTGGCCTCGCTCCGCCGGAACTTCCACCGGCCTTGCGAAGCCGTTGCAGCGCGTCCTCCGCCTCGCCCGCGTCAAATGCCATCGCCTCTTCCGCAAGTGCGGCGAGGTCGAACGCTTCATTCGCCGCTTGCGCGGCTTCGTCCGCCGGCTCGTAGACAAGCGCCCCCTTGCCCGAACGCCCAACGCACATCAGGCGCTCGGTTATAGTGGGGAGCCGCCCCTCGCGTTTCATGAACATCCTGTCAACTATTCGCCGCCCCCATCCATCCGGCAGCGAATCGTCAAAAAGACCGAAGGTCTCCATGTTCCCAGAGCGGTCGTATATCTTCAGTCCGCCGCCCGCGCGAAGACGAAACGGCGCCGGGTTTAGTCCCGACGAAAGAAACTCCCTCGCGAACTCAAACGCCGTGTCGCGCGCAATCTCGGAGAACGTGCCGACCTTTATTTCGCGCCCACAGCCAAAGTCAAGCTTCACCGTCAGCTTCATTTGGAGCCTCCTTTATGGCGAACGCGCTTGACGACCTTGGGTGCAGACTCGAAATCGCCATCAAGCGTCTTGGGGAACTTGACGAACCGCAACTGTTCCTTGAGCATGTCCTCAAAGGCATCGAGCCGATTCAATGCAAACAGCACCTTGAAAAGCGTGTCGGTCGAGCTAAGCCCCGTCCGCTCCAACCGCGAGATCGTCGTCATCGGAACTCCCGAACGCCGCGCAAGGTCGGCTTGCGTCCATTCCTCGCGCTGACGCGCAAGCCTAACCAGTCCGCACAAGCTCGCCAAGGCATCTTCAACCGTGGTTAGCGGCAATATATTGCTTAAATCGACCATAGTGGTATATTACCACAATATTCTGCCGTTGTCAATGGCGGTCTGCGATTTGCCTAACACGCCAGAGGAAGAGCCCCGACGCACCACACCGTCCGGTCGATTGGGTAGATGCCCAGCACGACCGCCACGCACACAAGCGCGGCGACCATCCACAAATCCCACTTGCACGACATCGAATTGCTCATACGCTTACCTCGTCTTCCAGCTGCTCTCGTTTATTCCCCATCCACAAATCTCAAGTCGGCCACATGCATCGCACCCAGTCGCGGCCACCAATGACTCCGGCGTTATTCGGAAATCCTTCAATCTCCCATTCCTGAATTTGAGCGCCACCTCTACTTGAACATTTTCGATTCCCCGAAGCGCCTCACGCAGCTTGTCATACTCAGCCACAGCTGCATCACCACCCGGGAAGTAATATGAAGCGGAGAAATATCTTGTCTGTCCGTCTGGATTGCCCACGGCCTCGAAAGAAATCATCATGGCATCCAAGTCTCCCGCATCGTCCACAAACTCCAACGGCATCATTGCCGTCTTCCACTCAACTTTGCCAAATGGCCACACAATCGCCTCCTTTACCCTTTACTCATACGGCATTTCAAGGTGCGCTATTGCAACAACCCATGCGTTTTACTGCATTTGAGCTGGAACAGCTCCTCATAGGAAAGATTACTAGGCAAGTCCTCTAATGAACCCTTCGCATCCTGACTTGATGGCGGCTCGAGTTCCACGTCCTTGAACAGCACTCCACCCTCAAACACACGAGCAACACCACCCACAAACTCAACTCTGCCGCCGTGCCGCCAAGGGAATATCTCATGATCGACATAGTGGAACACCCAACGTCCGTGCATGTCTCTAATGTAAAGCTCCACAGCGTAAGGTTCGCCTGTACAGGTTTGCACAAGGACATACTCACGTCCGTCCGGCGTCTTCCCATAGTCGAGAATCCTCTCATGACGCGAGCTGAACATATCCACAACAACCGCAACAAGAGTGGCGGACACCACAAGCCAAACCACGCCGATTGCAACACGCCACCATTTTCTCCGGCTGATTCCGACAACGAACAACCACGTCGGCAAAGCAAACAGCACCAAAACAATCGCAACAACTAGTATTGCGGTCATAAACATCCAGAGTACAGGTTGCCATGTAGCCTGCGGCATCCGCACTACGGCATTGCCGAACACGATTATCCCAACAACGGCGGCGAAGAGGGCGATTACCCAGACTGCGGCGGCGGAAACATCCTTCGCCTTTCCCGCAAGTTCGTTGAAGTCCGGCGAGACGAGATCAACGACCGTTTCAATTGCCGTGTTGAACAGCTCCGCACCAAGCACCATCGCCGAACATACAAGAACCGCGCACCACTCAAGCGCCGTCAGGCGCAGAAGAAAGCCGAGCGTCACAACTGCCGCAAACGCACAAAGCTGAATCCGGAAGTTCCGCTCACCCTTCGCCGCCGCGAGCAATCCTCGCATGGCAAATCCAACGCTCTTCGCAAAAGACGGATGCTGTTTCTTGTCGCTCATTCTATTTTCTCCTATGCAAACTGAGTAATGGTCGCGGCGACGGATCCGGGATTGCGGAGAATCGCCGCGAGATACGGCTTCACGTCATTGGGCCAGCTCGCGCATATTTTCACCGGCTGATCGCCCGGACGCGAGAGGACGATCTCGCGCATGCGCTCGTGGTTGACCCACATATTGCTATCGGCTAGGCGAACATTGAACGATCCGCCATATTCAAATCGCCTGCGAAGTCCTATGCCGCCAACGCCAATGAACGTCTCGCCGTTTCCGTGGTCCAGCGTCATCGTCCGTTTCCCGAAGAGCGCATAGACAAGTTGCACAATCGGGAAGAGCGAACAGAACCCAAAGGCGACGAAGACCGGCAACGGAATCTCCGCGCGCTTCCACCAGAGAACCGCGGAGAAAACCGCCAGGACAAGAACAAGCACAAGTGCGAGCCCCCAGACGACACGGCGATAAACGACGACAATTCGTCCCTCGTAGTCGCGTGTCACGGCAATGCCCTTCGGCGGTCTTGCGGAGAACAGCACGTTGTCGGCAAGTTCCTGCGCTGCCTCTTCTTCCACGCAACCGTCCATCGCGGCATTCAATTCCGCCGGCGTCGCCGCACGGCAATCGGCAACCTCCTTCGCAAGGTCGCACAAGGTTCGTATCCGGGCCGCGTCCGTGGAGGAATATATCTCCATCGGTTCGCCAACAGCAGGAGACGTCTTGACGTAAAGGCGATAGTGGGTCGTGCAGCCATGCTTGCCGTGCGTGACATACTCGTCCGTGCCAATCTCGCAATTCTCCGTGAAGGCAAACTTCTTTGTGAGCCCAAGCCTTCTGATTCCGGTGAATCTGATGCAGCCGGAGCGCGAGAACCTGATTGTCGTGTGTCCGAGAATCATCATGATGACAATACACGAAACAATGATCTCACCTGCGAAGAATGGGAGCGAAAACAGAAGTTCACCGACACGGAACGGCCCGTTCATCAAACTCATGGCGAGCTTGTAGCAACCAAATGACCACCCGGTCAGCCACAGCGCAAGAAAGATGCAAACAGGATTCCAAAGCCTGAACCTCGCGACCACGACCTTTTCGCCGTCAACCTCCCTACGCTCAATTTTCATTTTGCTTTTGTAAATAAGGTTTATGTCATTAAGTCCATTTTGCGAGATGGCGGAGGATGAAGGCGAAGGTTTTTTCGCGTTCCTTTACCGTCTTGAGGGCACATTCCCAGACGATGATGAGGTTCCAGCATTGCTCCGCCCACGCCTTCTCGTGCTCCAAGTCGCGGCGGACGTTCCGGCGGAACTTGGCGTTCCAGAACGCGCGGTTGGTCTTCGGACGCGTCGCCATCGGGCAGACCGACGTCTGCACGAGCTTGCGTCCATCCCATTCCCATCCGTGCTGGTGCCAGAAGCAGCCGCGCACCTCGATGAGCGCGCGGCACTTCGGGATCACAATGTCGGGATGGCCGACGATGCGCCGGTCGCAGACACGGAAGCGGTAGCCGTTCGCCCAGAGCATCTTCCTCACGCGCATCTCCGGCAGCGTGTCGCGCGAATGGATCGCCGACATCACCTTCGACCGCAGCTCGGGGCTTATCGTGTCCACGAAGGAACCGCTTCCGCGTCACTTAACCTGATTCCCGAGCAGATCGGCAAGCTTGACAATCCTCACTCCAGAGCCGGTAAGAAACGGGTGTCGGTCGTAGGAGTGGATGATCAAGCTGTCGCCGTCAGCAAGCATGGAGAAATAGCAGGAGAATCCGTCCAGGTCCGAAAGGACGGTGCGGCGATTTGTCCAGGTCTTGCCTTCGTCGCGGGATATGGCGATGGTCATGGGTGCGCGCTGCCAGTTGTCGATCTTCGGAAATTCCGGCAGATACTCATGGTCGTTCCACAGAAGTACGAGTTCGCCGGACGAAAGCCGCTTGATCGTCGCGGGCGACAACGGCCCGTCGATCGGCGAGGGGCCGAAGTCCTCCCAGGTCTCGCCGCCGTCGCGCGAGAACGCCTGCCACTGGCAGCCGCGGTCGGTGCGCGCGTAGAGGTATATCCTGCCGTCCTTCAGCTCGATCACGCCCGGCTCCTGGCAGGTGAAGCTCTTGCCGTCGGCATCCTTGGGCTTGTACACCTCGCTCTGGCGCCAGGATTTTCCGTCGTCGTCGGAGTAGACGCACGAGATGGTGCCGGCCGCGTTCCAGAGCGGCAGGAGAATCCTGCCCTGGCACGTCCTCTCGGCCCGCGAGTTGTTGAGGACGTAGTAGCCGGTCCTCTCCTTCGGCAGGCAGTCGGTCTCGTCCGACCAGGTCCTGCCCTCGTCGTCGGAGGTGCGCATCACCGGCATGCAGTCCTTGCCCGAGTTCTTGCGCAGGTAGAACAGCGCTATGCGTCCGTCCTCGAGCCGCAGAAGCGACGCGCTCATGTCGTTCATCGCCCCAGAGCGCGGCGCCACTTCGGCGGCGTCCGACCAGGTTCTGCCGCCGTCGCCGGAAACGCGCCTGACGAGGTGAGCGGTGGCGTGGTCGTGGCGAGAGGTGCCGCAGTATTCGGTGTAGACGAAGAGGATGCCGCCGTCGCGGAGCTTGATCATGTCCCCTTCGCCGTTGCGGGGAAAGCCCTCCCTCGACTCGAGGTCAAGCGTCAGCTCCGAGTCGATCGGCGGCGCCTTCTCGAGCACACGCCGGCGCAACGCGGCATCCCTGAGGTTGGAGAGAGCGCGCCCGCGGTAGAGCAAGGTGTAGTGGCGGCGCAGCTCCTTGCCACAGGCGTCGAAGCGTCGCGCTCCGAGGAACTTCGTCCATGCGGCGCGGCACGCGGCGGCGCGCGCGGCAAAGTCGATCTTGTCGCCGTCCGCGGCGAACCGTTCCGCCGCCTCGGCCGCGCTGCTGCCGGATATCGCGGCCTTTGCCTGGATGTCGCCGACGGTGACCGGCAGTGCGAACTCGAGCACATAGCGCTTGCCGACCCTTCCGTTCGCCGCCATTTCGCGCACTGCGACCGGCTTCGGCGAAAAGGCGATCTTGGCCCAGACCGTCTCCGCCTTGCCGTCGATTTCGGCGGTGACGCTGCCCTCGAAGACGCCGTCGACGATCGACGAGTCAGCCGCGACAACCTTCGCCTGGCGGCTGTCCTTGAGCCAATGGGCGGGCGCGGCGTCCTGGGCGTCGAGAAGCACCCTGACCGCGCCGCCGCGCGGATAGGAGAAGCGCAGATAGGCGCAGTTCTTCGACGCAGTGGACTCGGTGCCGAGATCCCAGTTCTCGGTCCTCACCAAGAAGCGGCCGGTGGTTGCGCTCCGGCTCGAGTCCTCCATCCTCCGGGTGAAGCGCCCTTCGGACGGCGGGTCTGACTGCATGCTGAACGGCAGCATCGGAAACGCCTGCAGCCTAGCGTCGCCGGCGAGGATGTAGCCGATCAACTCGCGGCAGTGGCTGTCATAGTGGAGCGGATCCTTGTAGCCCTCGCCGGGACGCTCGCACGCGGCGGGGGCAGACTGCACCACGCCACCTTCCGGCCAGATCGGCCCGGGGAACGGCGAGGAGCCGTCCTCTTCGCGCTCGAGGACATCCACGAGCCCGACTACGTCGACGGTATGCTCGCGGAAGTCGAGCTTGGAGGAGAGCATCCCGTCCGCACCGAAGTGCCCGGCGGTCTGACCCGGCCGGTCAGGCTGGGAGTAGTACTTGTACTCGTCGTGGTCGGCGTTGTAGAACTCGAGGTTGAACGGCACCGACTTGCCCGCCGGGCCGCCCTCGATCCCGAGGCGCGAAAGCGGCATCGAAAAGCCGTAGGCGCTGCGACCCCACCAGCTGGTGTTCGCGAAGGCGTTGTTGGTAGTGAAGAGCAGCGAGCCGTCGGACGAGACGACCGAGGCGCAGAGCGGATCGCCCTTCTTCTTGGCGTACGAGAAGTACACGGTGACGTTGAAGCCGTCGAAGTGGAAGCGCACCGCGTCGTGGACGCCCCAGACCTGGCCGAAGTTGCGCACGCCGAAATAGGGCGCGAGCTTGTTGTACTCGTAGGTACCGGAGACATAGAGGTTGGTCGCGTCGAAGCCGAAGCGCACCGAGGTGCCGGGCACGCCCGGCGTGGCGATGCCCTCGCGACTCCGCGCGGCGGAGATCGAGCGGCTCCTAAACGTACCACCGGCGAAAGCGCCCTTCTCCACCGCGAGCGGCGCGGTGACGCGCACAGCGACGGCCGGCGACTGCGGCGGCAGGACCTTCTTCGTGAAGGTTACAGTCTCGGGCTCGGAGTAGGAGCCGTCCTTGCGCTTCAGCTGCACCCGCGACGACCACACGTCGGTGCAGTCGACGTAGGGGTCGCTCTTGAACGGCAGCGCGGTCTTAATGAGGTTGTCCTTGAACTTGCAGTGGGTGGAGCCCTGGAACGAGAGGCGCATACCGCCGTCGTGGATGAAGGTGTTGTTGGTGACGGTGATGTTGTAGCAGTCGTGCATGTGGAACGGCCACCAGTCGCCCTCGAAGACATTGCCGGTATAGACGGTGTCGCGTCCGCCCTCGTCGTTGTAGAGTCCCGGCCAGTTGCCGCTCTGGGAGCAGTAGTTGTCCTTGAAGATGGTGCGCACCATCGCGCCGTAGACGCCGCCGCCGTCGCGCCTGACCAGCATCGTGCGCACGATGCGGTTGGAGACGAACTCGGAGTCGCCCGACCACGCGCAGATGCCGGCACCCTCGATGTCATGGACATAGTTGCCGATCACGTGCGAGTGCGAGTAGACGCCTACGCCGTGGCCGGAGCCGAGCAGCCCCGAGTGGTCGAACTCGCAGCCGACCACCCAGTTGCCTTCGCCGCCGTCCGCGAAGGAGGCGCAGCTCGAGCCGGCGTGGTGGAAGCGCGATCGCTCCAGCCGGTTGTAGTGGCTCTTCACGAAGGTCATGCACGAGCCGGCGGTGTTGCCGAGGTCGCAGTCGACGATGCTGCAACGGACGACTCCCCGTCCCCCGACGAGCGCGCGCAGGCACTCCTTGGCGTAGAGGCCGCCGCCGGGCGGCGCGGCGCAGCCGTCCATGACAAGCCCCTGGAAGACGACGCCGGAAGACCCCGACATCGCGAAAAGCGACGGCGAGCGCGAGATGTACGCGTCAAGCTTCTCAGCGGTCTCGTCCTGGCGCGGCCAGTATATGATTCTGCCGGCCGTCGCCTCGAACATCCAGGTGCCGGGCTCGCGCATGCCGTGACGGGTGTTGACGATCTTGTAGCCGGTGTTGAAGCGCCCGAGCGGCATGTCTGACTTGACCGCGAGGTGGAAGACGTTGTGCTCCCAGTCGTTGGTCGCGATGTAGCTCGAGGTCGACGCCCACTCCTGCGGGATGATGACGAACGCGCTCTTGAGGTCGATGTCGCGGAAGTCCATCCCATTCGGCAGGTCGAGCGGATCGTACTCGAGCACGGTACGGTTATTCTTCGGCACGTCCTCCTGCGTCGCCATGTAGCGGAGCGTGCGGTGGCCGCTCAGCTCCGGATAGGCGGCGAAGTCGGCGAGCTTGCCGTTGGCGACGAAGGCGTACTTGGCGGCCTTGGTCGGCTCGAACGGGAAGTCGGCGACGAGGAAGCGGGGGTCGGCCGGGTCTGTCCGCCAGCCAGTCACCTTCACCGAGCCGGTGAGCCGCGACTTGCCCTTGTGCTCGGCGCGGAAGACGTAGTCGCGGTCGGCGGCGACGAGCCGCACCTCGTTGGTGAAGTAGTGGACGCCGTCCATGAAGACGATGGTCTTGGTCTCGTCAACCGCGACGCCGCGGACGATCTCCACCGCACGCGCGGCGCTAAGGACCGGCTTCTGCTTCGAGCCGTCGTTCGAGTCGCTTCCCTTCGGCGAGACGTACACCGTGGTCGCCGCGAGCACTGCGGCAAGAATCATGTTCATGGTTTCACCTCGTTCCCTGGTAGCCGAGCTTGCCGTTGCGCCAGAGGTCGCGCGCGCGGCGTTCGGGAAACGCCCCCTTCAGTTCCGGCTTCACGGCCTCCACCGCGGCCTTGAGGGCGCGATAGGTCTCGCCGCTCCTGACGTCGTCGGAGAACCGACCCAGTTCGTAGCGTTCGCCGTTGGCAGCGAAGAGGACGACGTCGTAGGCGAGCGCGCGGACCATTCCGAACCGCGCCAGCGCGCCGCCGAGCGCGCCGAGGCAGCGCGAGACGACGGAGACGTTCGGGTCGTCGCCGCTGCCGCAGTCCAGCTTCTCCGGCGTGGAAAGCGCGGGATAGAGGCAGGCCTCGCGCTTGACCGCGATCATCGGGAAGTCGCGGCGGAGCGCCTCGAAGCGCTTGGCGTCGATCTTCTCCGGCTTCCGTCCGAAGGTCTTGAGCTCACCGGAGACGAACTTGCCGTCCTTGAAGGTCACGTCGGCGAACCGCACCCGCTCGTCCTGCGAATAGGGGAGCATGATCGACCACGTGCCGGTCGCGCCCGGCGCGTCGAACCTCGCGCTCTCGTCCGCCGCGTCGCAGGCGACTACCCTGGCGCGGCGGAACACGCCGCCTTCCGCGGCCTCGAAGGCCGCACGCTTCTCGGCCGCCGCCTTGAGCGGACTGACCGGCTGCTCGGCGGCGCAGACGGCCATCGCCGCCGCCGCCACCATCAATGTCATCGGTGTTTTCATGTTGTCCTTTCTTTTTTTTGAAATCCTCCGCGTCCGGTGCCGCAGCAGGTCAGTGGGCGTCGAGCCAGCTGCGGCCGACGCCGACGCCGACCTCGAGCGGGACGCCGAAGTCGTAGGCGCCGGTCATCTCGCGGCGTGCCAGCTCCACCACCTCGTCGACCTCCTCCTCCGGCACGTCGAAGACGAGCTCGTCGTGGATCTGCAGCACCATCTTCGCGCGGAGGCGGCGCTCCTTGAGCGCGCGGTCGACGCGCACCATCGCAATCTTGATGAGGTCCGCCGCGCTGCCCTGGATGGGCGTGTTGATCGCGTCGCGCTCCGCCGCGCCGCGCGCCGTGGCGTTGCGCGAGTCGATGTCCCGCAGCGTCCGCCGCCGGCCGAGCATCGTCTCGGCGTACCCCTTCTCGCGCGCCTTCGCGATTGCCGCGGCCATGAAGTCGCGCACGCCCGGATAGAGCCGGAAGTAGGACTCGATCAGCCCCTCCGCCTCGCGCCGCGGCACCTTTAGCCGCTGCGAGAGCCCGAACGCCGAGATGCCGTAGATGATGCCGAAGTTGACCATCTTGCACTTCGAGCGCTGCTCGTCGGACACGAGCGCGGGCATCACCCCGTAGACACGCGAGGCGGTCTCGCGGTGGATGTCGGCGCCGGAGCGGAACGCCGCGAGCATCGCCTCGTCGCCGGAGAACGCCGCCATCAGCCTCAGCTCGATCTGGGAGTAGTCGGCCGAGACGATGCGGTGGCGGTCGTCCCGCGCCACGAACGCCGCGCGGATGCGGCGGCCGCGCTCAGTGCGGACGGGGATGTTCTGCAAATTGGGGTCGGACGACGAAAGCCGCCCGGTCTCGGTGAACGCCTGGGAATAGGTGGTGTGGACGCGCGAGTCGGCGTCGATAAGCGTCGGCAGCTTGTCCACGTAGGTCGACTTCAGCTTCGTGCAGGCGCGGTAGTCGAGGATCGCCGGCACCACCGGATGCGCCCCGGCGAGCTTGGCGAGCGTCTTCTCGTCGGTCGAGAACTGCCCGGTCGAGGTCTTGCGGCCGCCGGGAAGGCCCAGCTTGCCGAAGAGCAGCTCGCCGAGCTGCTTGGGGCTGTCGGGGTTGAAGCCGGGGTCGGCGTAGGCAAGGATGCCCTGGGTGAGGGAAAGAATCTCGCGGTCAAGCTCGCGCCCATACTCCTTGAGCGCCTCGACGTCGATCCGCACACCCTCGCGCTCCATGTCGCAGAGCACCTTGACGAGCGGTTCCTCCACCTCGGAGAGCGCAACCGGACCCTTGCGCCCCTCGGCCAGCGCCAGCGCCTGCGGACGCAGCGCGTCCTCGAGCCTGAGCGTGACGTCGGCGTCCTCGGCGGCGTAGTCGGTCACCTTCGCGATGTCCTTGCCCGCGAGAGTCGGCTCCGGCTTGCCGCGCTCCTGCTCGCCCGCCACCTCGGAGAAATGGATCGTGCGGTAGCCGAGGTAGCGCTCCGCGAGCGCGTCCATGCCGTGGCGCGCGGCGGCGTCGAGGCAGTAGTGGGCGAGCATCGTGTCGTGCGGCGTGGAGGCGAAGCCGATGCCGTAGCGGTGGAGCACGTTGCGGTCGAACTTGCCGTTGTGGGCGACGAGCACCTTGGCGGGGTCGGCGAAAAGCGGACGGAACACGTCGACGAGCGCCGCGTCCACGTACCACGCGCGCCCGGGCTCGGTTGCGAAGGAGAACCCGATCAGCCGACAGGTCGAGGCGTCGGTCGCCGTCATCCCCGGCTCGCGCGCGGTGGTCTCGGTGTCGAAGGCGATGCGGGGCGCGGCCATCAGCGTCTTGAGGAGCTCCCGCGCCTCCTCCTCGGTGGAAACGTAGCGGTAGTCGTGCGGGAAGTCGGCGAGGGAGGTCAGGGTTTCGGGGGTCGTGGTCTGCCTGCCCGCCGGAGCCTTGGCGAAGGCGGGTGGTTCGTGGTTCTGGGATCTGGTGGCTGGTGCCGCGGCGGCGATGCCGTGCTCCTTCGCTAGGCGCGTGAGCTCGAACTTCGCGCAGACGGCGGCGAGCTTCTCCCGGTCCGGCTCGCCGAGGCGGTACGCCTCCCAGTCCGGCTCGATTGGCACGTCGGTGCGGATGGTGGTGAGGAACTTCGAGGTCATCGCGTCCTCGCGCCCGGCGAACACCTTCTCGGCGAGCTTGCCCTTGATCTTGCCGACGTTGGCGATGACGCCCTCGACGTCGCCGAACTTCGCGATGAGGTCCGCCGCGGTCTTCTCGCCGACGCCGCGGATGCCAGGGATGTTGTCGGACGCGTCGCCGGCGAGCGCGAGATAGTCGATCATCTGCGCGGGCGAGGAGAGCTTCCAGTGCTCGCAGACCTTAGCCTCGTCGTAGACCTCGGCGGCGTCGCCGGAACGGGCCGGACGGTAGAGCTTCACGCCCGGGCGCACGAGCTGCGCGGCGTCCTTGTCGGGCGTGGCGAGGTAGACGTCGAACCCGGCCGCCGCACCCTTCGCGGCGATGGTGCCCATCACGTCGTCGGCCTCGAAGTCGTCAACCCGCACCACCGGAATGCCGAGCGCGTCGGCGACCTCGAACGCGTAGGGGATGGACGCGGCGAGGTCCTCGGGCATCTTCTCGCGCTGCGCCTTGTAGGGCGGGTAGGCGCGATGGCGGAAGGTCGGACCGCCGGGGTCCATCGCCAGCACCAGCCGTTCCGGGCGCTCGCGCTTGACGATCGACATGAGCCCGTTGACGAGCCCGAGCAGCGCGGAGGTGTTGATCCCCGACGAGGTCATGCGCGGCGACTTGAGAAACACGAAATGCCCCCGGTAGAGGAACGGCATCAAATCGACTATGAAGAGCTTTTCCATAATACCTCAGTCCTTCCGGGACAGACGGCGGAGGACGATGCCGGTGCGGGCCGGTAGGTAGAGGCGTATCTGCTGGACGAGTTCGCCGCGGTCGGGGACGAGCTCCGGCGAGTACGCAGCCCCGCGCTCAATGCGGCCCTGTCCGCCGAAGCGCGGCTCGTCGGTGTCGAGCAGGTGGCGCCAGCTCGTGGCCGGCGGCACCATGACTCCGTAGCCGGTGTAGCTCGCGGTCGGGTGGAAGTTGAAGACAAAGAGCAGTCCGCCGCGCTCGAAGGCGAGCACCTTGTCCGGCTCGTTGGCGACGAGCCTCACCGCGGCGGGCGCACGGCGGCGCACCACCCGCGGCGCGAGCGCGGCGATCATCGCCGCGTCGAAGTCGGCGAGGAAGCGGAAGCGCAGGTTCGGGTCGTAGCGGAGCGACCACTGGCGGCGGGCGTGAGAGTAGTCCCAGCCGTTCCCCTCGCGCGGAAAGTCGATCCACTCCGGGTGACCGAACTCGTTGCCCATGAAGTTGAGGTAGGCGCCTCCGTTGAGCGCGAGGGTGGCGAGCCGCGCCATCTTGTGGAGCGACATACCGCGCTCGACGGCGAGGCTCTCGTCGAGGTTGGCCATGCCCTCGTAAATCGCGCTGTCGGCGAGCTGGAAGAAGAAGGTCTTGCCGCCGACGAGCGCCTGGTCATGCGACTCGACGTAGCTCACCGTGCGCTCCTCGGCGCGCTTGTCGGTGAGCGCGTAGAAGATGCCGCCCATCGGCCAGTCGTCGTCGCTCAGCTCGCCGGCGAGGCGGAACCAGAAGTCCGGCTCGCCCATCGCCATGCGGTAGTCGAAGCCGATCCCGAAGTCCCTCTCCGGCGCGGCGACGCCGGGCATGCCGCTTACGTCCTCGGCGATGGTGATCGCGCCGGGGAGGACCTCGTGGATGACGTGGTTGGCGAGACGCAGGTAGACCCATGCGTCGTCGTCCACCGAGCCGTTGAAGTACATCGAGTAGTCGGTGAAGGCGTTGCCGAGGCCGTGGTTCCAGAAGAGCATCGAGGTGACGCCGTCGAAGCGGTAGCCGTCAAAGCCGAACTCCTCGATCCAGTAGCGGCAGTTAGAGAGCAGAAACTCCACCACCTCGCGCTTGCCGTAGTCGAAGCAGCGGCTGCCCCAGGCCGGGTGGCGCCCCTTGTCGCCGGAGTGGAAGTACTGCCACTCGGTGCCGTCGAAGCGCGAGAGGCCGTCCCGCTCGTTGGCGACGGCGTGGGAATGGACGAGGTCCATGATCACCGAGAGCCCCATCCCGTGGGCGGCGTCGACGAGCGACTTGAGCTCGTCGGGCGTGCCGAAGCGCGAGGACGGCGCGAAGAAGCTCGAGACGTGGTAGCCGAAGCTGCCGTAGTATGGGTGCTCCATCACCCCCATCAGCTGCACGGTGTCGTAGCCGGCCGCCTTGATGCGCGGCAGCATCTCGTCGCGGAACTCGGCGTAGGTGTGGACGCGCGGCTCCTCGAGCGCCATGCCGACGTGCGCCTCGTAGATGAGCGGCGAGGCGCTGGGGCGCGGGCGCGCGTTCCGCCAGCAGTAGTCGCGGCGCGGCGCCCAGACGCAGGCGGAGAAGAGCTTGGTGCGGTCGTCCTGGGTCACGTAGCGCGCGCACGAGGGGATGCGCTCGCCGCGGCCACCGTCCCAGCGCACTTCGAGATGGTAGTGGTCGAGGTGGTGGATGCGGCCAGCCGCGATTTGCCGCTCCCAGATATCAGTCCCCGGGATGCGGAAGACCTCGAAGTCGGGGTCGATCTTCCAGCCGTTGAAGTCGCCGACGAGCCACATCGAGGTCGCGTGCGGCGCCCATTCGCGGAATACCCAGCCTTCCCGCGTGCGATGGAGGCCGAGGCGATGGTGCACCACCGCCACCGAAGAAAGCGGCAACACGCCGCCGGTAAGCCCGGCGGCGAGGCGGTCGGCGCGCTCGGCGCGGCCGCGGATTGCGCCTTCAAAGGGGCGGAGATAGGCGTCGTCGAGGAGATGCGCCATGTCGGACGCCCCCTTCAGGCTTAGAACGACATGTTGGCGACCACCATCACCGGCAGCGGCGAGGTGGCGATGAGGTTCGCCGCGCCAATCTGCACGCCGTGCATGTTCTCGGCGACGTTGACGAAGCCGAGCTGCACGCCGGTCATCCCGTTGGCGCAGTTGATGACGCCGAACTGCGCGCCCTGGAACTCCTCGGCGACGTTGACCACGCCGACCGCGAGTCCGTAGAACTTGACGAGGTCCATGTTGAACGCCGCGAGCTGCGCGCCGCCGGAGGCGAGGCGGTTCCAGTTGGCGACGCCGAGCTGCACGCCGGCGAGGGCGCCGGCAACGTTGACGAGCCCGGCCTCAAGACCGGTCGCGTCGCCGCCCACCGCGTTGACGGCACCGAGCGCCGCGCCGACCGCGTTGCCGCGCACCACGTTGCCGAGCGCTCCCAGCTGGAGGCCCCACATGTCCGCGGAGGTCCAGGAGAACCCGGAGAGCTGAAGGCCGGCGAAGTTCTCCTGCGCCACCTCCGCCAGGCCGAGGTCAAGGCCCCAGACACGGTAGTTGAGGCCGAAGAAGCCGCCGAACCGGAGACCCAGCACGTCGCTGTCGGTCCACGGGATCTGCAGCGGCGCGGCAATGCCGACGCCGACCGGAGACCAGGGCCAGGAACGCTCCTGCTCGGACTCGCCGGCGGAGCAGACTGCGACGGCGACTGCTGCCGTCATCGAGAGCATCAGCTTCTTCATTCGTTTTCTCCTTTGTTGATGTCGTTGTGGTCGTTGACGTCGTTGCCGACACTGGAACCTGCGTCCGCGGCGCCTTCGCCCTCGCTCTCGCAGACGCTCACCGAAACCAGCTTCGCGCCCTCGGAGAGGCGCACCAGCCTCACTCCCTGCGCGCTGCGCCCGTAGACGCCGATCTCGCGCACGGGCGAACGCACCATCTGCGCGTCGGAGGTGATGGAGATGATCGACTCGTCCTCCGCCACCGCGTGCGCGGCGACGATGAGGCCGTTGCGGTCGGCACCCTTGATGGCGGTGACGCCCATTCCGCCGCGGTGGGTCTGGCGGTATTCGCCGAACTCGGTGCGCTTGCCGTAGCCGTTCTCGGTGGCCACGAGCAGCGTCTTCGCGCCGTCGCACACGTCGAGCGAGACGACGCGGTCGCCGTCGCGCAGGCGGATGCCCCTCACGCCCGTCGCCGTGCGGCCCATGCGCCGCACCTCGTCCGCCGCGAAGCGGATGCCGATGCCGCCGGCTGTGAGCATCACCACCTCCTCGCCGGGATGCACCAGCCTGACCTCCACCAGCTCGTCGCCATCGGCGACGTTGATCGCGCGGATGCCGGCCTTGTTGACGTTCTGGTAGTCGGCGAGCAGCGTCTTCTTGACCGTGCCGAGGCGCGTCGCGAAGAAGACGTCGACGTCGCCCTCGAAGGAGCGGATCGGCAGCAGCCTCAGCACCTGCTCGCCAGGCTGCAGGTTGAGGAGGTTGATGACCGGGCGGCCGAAGCTCGTGCGCGGCGCCTCGGGGATCTCGTACGCGCCCTTCAGGAAGATGCGCCCGGTATTGGTGAAGAACATAATCTCGTCGTGGGTCTCCGCCACGAAGACGAGCCGGAGGAAGTCCTCCTCCTTCACCTGCGCGCCGCGGACGCCGTGGCCGCCGCGGCGCTGCTCGCGGTACTCGGTGAGCGGCACGCGCTTGACGTAGCCGCGGTTGGAGAGGGTGATGACGCAGGGCTCGTCGGCGATGAGGTCCTTGACCGACACTTCGTTCGCGTCGTCCACGATCTCGGTGCGGCGGGTGGCGTCCTCCTTCGAGCAGTACTTGAGCTTGATGTCCGCGAGGTCGGCGCGGATGATCGCGTAGACCTTCTCCGGGTCGGCGAGAATCGCCCTGAAGCCGGCGATCGCCGCCTGGAGCGAGGCGAGCTCCTCGGCCAGGCGGTCGCGCTCGAGGCCGACGAGCTGGTAGAGGCGCATCTCGAGGATCGCGCCCACCTGGCGGTCGGTGAAGCCGAAGCGCTCCTGCAGCGACTTCTTCGCCTCGTCTCGCGTGCGGGAGGCGCGGATCATGCGCACCACCTCGTCGAGGTTGTCGGTGGCGAGGATGAGGCCCTCGACGATATGGAGACGCGCCTCGGCCTTCGCGAGGTCGAAGCGGGTGCGCCGCGTGATCACCTCGAAGCGGTGGTCGACGTAGCAGGCGAAGTAGTCCTTCAGGCTCAGCACCCTCGGCCGCCCACCGACGATCGCCAGCAGGATCGCGCCGAAGGTCGTCTGCAGTTGCGTGTGCTTGTAGAGGTGGTTCAGCACCACCTCACCCTGCGCGTCGCGCTTGAGGTCGACGACGATGCAGACCGCGTCCTCGATCAGCTTGCGCCCCTTCGGCAGGCCCTTCTCGCCCTTCGACCCCTTCGCGCCCTTCTGGGACTTGTCCTTGGTGTGGCCGCCGGAGATGTCGCGGATGTCGCTGATGCCCTCGATGACCTTGTCCTTGACCAGCTGGGCCATGTGCTTGATCATCTCGGACTTGTTCACGCCGTAGGGGATCTCGGTGATGACGATCCGGTCGCGGTCGTCGCCGTGCACCACCTCCGCCCTGCCGCGCACCGTCATCTGGCCGCGCCCGAGCTTGTACATCGCGGCGATGCCGTTGCGCCCGCAGACCGCTGCGCCGGTCGGGAAGTCCGGGCCCTTCACGAACTGCATCAGGTCGTCGACAGTGCAGTCCTCGCGGTGCTGGACGTAGTAGTCGATGCCGTCGCAGAGCTCGCCGAGATTGTGCGGCGGGATGTTCGTCGCCATGCCGACGGCGATGCCCGAGGAGCCGTTGAGCAGCAGGTTGGGAAGCCGCCCGGGGAGGACGGTCGGCTCGCGAAGCGTCTCGTCGAAGTTCGGCATCATGTCCACCGTGTCCTTCTCGAGGTCGCCCAAAAGCTCGTCCGCGATCTTCTGCATGCGCACTTCGGTGTAGCGCATCGCCGCAGGCGGGTCGCCGTCGATCGAGCCGAAGTTGCCGTGGCCGTCGACGAGCGGGTTGCGCAGCGAGAAGTCCTGCGCGAGGCGGACGATCGCGTCGTACACCGAAGAGTCGCCGTGCGGATGGTACTTGCCGATCACCTCGCCGACCACGCGGGCGGACTTGACGTGCTTGACGTTCCACGTCGTGCCGAGCTCGTGCATCGCGAAGAGGCAGCGCCGGTGCACCGGCTTGAGGCCGTCGCGCACATCCGGCAGCGCGCGCCCAACGATGACGCTCATGGAGTAGTCGAGGTAGTCCCTCGACATCTCCTCCTCGATATTAACGTCCTCAAGCACGCCTTCCGCGGCGATGCCCTCGGGCACAGTGGCCTCTTCCTCGCTCATAAGGCGTATTATACCATATTTTCCCGCCTCAATGCGCGTCTTTGGCCAGCAAATTCGCCGCGGGTCAGCGGCTGAAAAGGTAGGTGACGCCGACCGCGATGCGCTCGAGGTACATCACCACCGCGAGGATTGGGTGGCGGAGGAGCCGCCGCCACTTGCCGCACTCGACGAAGACGCCGAAGTAGCGGTAGAAAAGCCCGAACTGGCGCTTGAGAGCCGGATGACCCTTCCACTTCGCTTGGTACGCCGCCATCGACTTCGAGTAGTATGCCTTCTTCGCCAGCATCCGCCGGAACGAAAGCCGCTTCTCGTTGTGGATCAGGTGGCGCTTCAAAACCGCGCACTTCGCGCCGGTAGCGAGTACCCGGATGTCCAGCTCCCAGTCCTCCGGCCCGGCGATAAGGTTCTCGTCGTAGCCGCCGGTCTCGGCCAGGAGCGAACGCCGAAAGAGCCGCAGCGCGTCGATTGCCGTGCCGTCGTAGAACGAGCGCTCGAAGTTCCGCGCCTTCACCCGGATCCCCCTCCCGGTGCGCACCTCGGGAATCCAGTACGCCGCCGGCGCGGACGGGTCGGGCGCTGCGGAGGCGACGGCAAGGATCTCCTCCACCGTCTCCCGCGGCAGAATCATGTCCGCGTCGAGCACAATCACCCAGCCCGCCTGCGCCTCGCGCCAGCCGAGGTTGCGCTGCGCGCTGCGCTCCGGCCCGCGATCGAACACGCGCGCGCCGAGCGAGGACGCGATCGCTTTGGTGTCGTCGGTCGAGGCGTTGTCGACCACGACCACCTCCACGTCGCCGCGGAAGCCGTCGAACGAGCGGATGCAGTTCGCGATGTTGTCCGCCTCGTTGCGGGTGGTGATGACGGCGGTGAGCTTCAAGACGCGGCGGGCGCGGGTTCGGCGGGCTGCGGCGCCGGCGCGAGCCGGGTCGGATTCTTGGCCATGAACTCCCAGGCGAACGCCCGGTACGCCTCGGCGCCCTTCGAGCGCGGGTCGAGGAACACCACCGGCACTCCCATCGAAGGCGCCTCGGAGACGCGCACGTTGCGCGGGATCAGCGTCTCGTAAACCTTTTCGTCGAAGTGCTCGCGCACCTCGCCGATCACGTCGTGGGTGAGCTTGGCGACCGAGTTGACCATGGTGAAGACGATGCCGTTGAGCTCAAGCGTGGGGTTCACGCCCGCGCGGAGCTTGTCGATCGAGCTGGTGATGAGCGCGAGGCCGTCCATCGCCAGATACTCCGCCTGCGTCGGAATGAGCACCGAGTCGGTCGCGGCGAGCGCGCTCGTCATCACCAGGCCGAGCGACGGCGGGCAGTCGAGCACGATGTAGTCGAACGCGCCAGACTCCTTAACCGGCGCGAGCGCCTCGCGGATCATCGAGAGCCGGTCCTCGCGCGCGCCGAACTCGAGCTCCGCGCCGGCGAGGTCCACCTCGGACGGAATCACGTTGAGGTTGGGCCACTTGGTGGGCTGGATCACGTCCGCGATCGGCTTCGCCCCCGCGAGCACCGGATAGAGCGATATCCCCGGCTGCTTCTCCAGCCCCAGCCCCAGTGTCGCGTGCGCCTGCGGGTCGAGGTCCACCACCAGCACCGCGCGGCGGCGCGCCGAAAGCGCGGCGGCCAGGTTGACCACGGTAGTCGTCTTGCCGACGCCGCCCTTCTGGTTCGCGATCGCTATCACCTTGGTAATCTTGGCCATTTTTCCTCTCCCTTGGTTAACCGGCCCTGTTAGAAAAGCTTTCCCTGCTCCTGTAGCTCGCGGATGTTGCCGTCCGCGCTGCGCCTGACCTCGCGCATCCACAGCTCCACCAGCGCCACGTCCCACGGCTCGTCCACGCCCTGGATCACCGCCGCCAGCTCGTCGCCAGCCTGCGCCACCTCGGCACGGACGCGCTCGGTGACGGCCGAGAGCCGGTCGGTCACCACATACTCGGTGTAGTTGTCGGCCTTGAGCCGGAAGCCGTACCTGAGGATGCGCAAATTCGACTCGTGCTGGCGCAGGAACTCCGCGTACGCCTTGGCCTCGTCGCTCAGGCCCTCGGTCTCGATGCCCGAGAAGTCCGGCGTGATGACGAGCGGACGGTGCGCCTCGAGCCGGCCCTCGCGGACCCGGATCTTGCCGGGCCTATCCTCCAGCTCGGAGACGAGGTGGTAGTTCACGAGCGTATTGCCGAAGGTCTCCAGGCGGCGCTTCGGCTCGATCAGAAACCGCGCACTCTTGGCCGCATACCACCTGTCGAAGTCCGGATTGCTGCTCATCTCACCCTTCGCGTCCGCAGCACTTCTTGTACTTCTTGCCGCTGCCGCAGGGGCACGGGTCGTTGCGCCCAACCTTCGGCTCCTCGCGCACGGTCGGCGTCTCGCCCACGAGGTCGCCGTCCTCGAACTTCCAGCCCGAGCGGTCCTTCACGAACGTCGCCACCTCGTGGTGGTTGCAGAACTCTCCGTTCGCGGTGTAGAGCGCGCGGAACTCCACGACGCCCGTCTTGTCCTTCGGCCCGCCGCCCTCGGTGCGGACCACCTCCAGCCCGTGCCAGTGCGCCGCGTCGCTCCACGCGCGCGACGCCTCCTCGTCGAACTGCTCCTGGATCGCCTTCACCGCGCTTGTCTTCAGGAAGTCGACCGCGCCCACCACGTACGAGGTGTAGCGCGCGCGCATCAGCGCCTCCGCCGTCTCGGCCTTGGCTTCGCCGGCGATGATCGGACGGCAGCACTCGCCGTACTTCTTGCCCGACTTACACGGGCAGTCTTCTTCTTCTTTCACATTCATGTTTGTATTTTACCATAATCATGGCCAGTATGAGAAGTGCGAAAATCGTCGTGAGCGGCCGGTCGCCCCAGGCAACGTAGGGCGCAAGGCGCGGCGCGGACGGCGCGGAGACGCGTCCGGCCATCGCCCCGCGCGCGTCCACAAGCGGCCGGAAATCCGATCCCACGAGCCACGAGGCCGAGCCGTCGGGCTCGATGACGCCGGTCACCCCGGAGTTCCCGACCCTCGCCACCGCGAGCCCCGTCTCCACCGCGCGCGCCGTCGCCTGCCAGGCGTGCGCCTCGGCCTCGACCGAGTCGGAGAACCAGCTGTCGTTGGTGATGAAGCAGAGGAAGCTCGCCCCCATCTTCGCATAGGCGCGCATCAGCGCGGAGTCGGTGTCCTCGTAGCAGATGGCGACGCCGAAGGGAACGATCCTCCCGCCCGCGGCGAGCTTGAGCAGCTTCGGCTCCCCCGGCGTGCAGCTCCCCACCGGCGCGAAGCGCTGGAGCGCGGTGATCCACTTGTCGAGCGGGATGAACTCGCCGAACGGCACCAGGTGCACCTTGTCGTAGACCTCGCGAACCGTCCCGCCGGCGCCGTACTGGTAGAGCGCCGCTGAGTTGTAGAGCCTCCGCGCGGCATCCGCGCGCCCGCCGCCGGCCAGCACCGCCGCGCCGCCGGCCTGCCGCGAAATCCCCGCCGCGAACCGCAGCGCCGCCGCGCCGTCCACCGCGCCCACCTCCGCCATCGCGCTCTCGGGCAGCACCACCAGGTCCGGACTGGTCGCCGCAGCCGCCGCGAGCAGGTTGGAGTAGATGCCGGCGGGGTCGCCCTCCGGCTCCTTGAAACAGCACGGGAAGTTGCGCTGGACAAGCGCCACCTTGACCGTCGCCGGGTCCGCCGCCGCCGCGCGCCGCTCCCGCTCGACCCGCGCACCGGCGTAGATCCCCCACAAGACCGCGAAGGCCGCGAGCGTCTCCAGGCTGCGCCAGCGCCCGAGCGCTGCGGCGTCGTGGCTACGTCCGGCCCGCGCGCGGACAATCGCAATCGCGCGCTCGGTGATGCCGGCGACGGTGCCGTTCACCAACACCACCGCCGCGCTGAGCAGATACACGCCGCCCAGCGCCGCCGGACCGCCGAAGCCGGAATTCGCCGCCACCACGCCGAGCTGGTTCCACGCAAACCCGCCGAAGAGCCGCGCGCGCAACAGCTCCAGCCCGCACCAAAGGACAGGCTCCGCGAACAGGATTCCCGCGAACCGCCGCGTCCAGCCGCCCTCGCGCGCCCAGCGCCAGTACCGCGCCGAAAGCCAGCCGTAGGCCGCGAAGTACGCCGCGCAGTATGCCGCGAGCGCGAACCACCCCAGCACCACCAGCGGCCACGGACCGTTGTTCTTCACGATCGCCGGCATCCACGAAAGCGTCGCCACCCAGAAGAAGATCCCGCTCTGGAACCAGCGCCGCGCCGACTTGCGCGAGTCGCCCTTCCGCGCCACCACCATCAGCGGCGCCAGCGCGAAGAGAACGTCCATGCGCTCGCCCATCGGCGGAAACGCCGCCCACAGGAGAAACCCCGGCAGGAACCAGGCGAGCTGCTTGAACCGCCCCACGAACCGCTCCATCACGCTTCCGCCCATAGGATAAAGGGGTCAGACACCTCTGTAGATGTTGCCATGTCTCATTGGCGCGTATTATACCAAAAACAGCGGTGGCGCGGCGGAAACGGCGAACGGCGCAGTAGAGCGCATGGTGTTGCTCGGTCTCACTGGCGTGTATTACCTCACGGCACTCCAAATGATGGATCAAGCGTCTGTAGAAGAACTGCCGCGCAAACTGCCGCGGAGCGCCCCCAAATCTGCCGCGGCGGGCGGATCCCACGAAACGTCCACGCGCGTCGGCGCACCGTCCGGCGGCGCAAACTGCCGCGGCTTCTCGCGCGTCGTCACCCAGAGACCGCCGCGGCGAAACACCTTTAGCCCGTCCACGCCCTCCGTCGCTGGCTTCGTCAGCGAGATGAAGAGCGGCGTCGACTGCCGGAAAAGGAACTCCACCGCAAAGCCGCTCGCCGCGAGCGCGCGCAGGTTCTCTCGCGAGTTCTCGGGACTCGCCACCGCCCGCCTGACGCCCAGCTCTGAGAGAAGCGACAGCGCCGAACGGTTGAACGCGAAGAGCGTCCAGTCGGCCGTCACGTCCGCCGCCCCCGCCTCGCGCAGCAGCCGCAGCGTCGCGAGGTCGGAGCACTCCCACCTCGCGCATCCCTCGCGTAGCAGCCTCCGCACGAACGCGCGCAGCCGCCCGAAGTCGAGTTCCGAAGTCCAGACCGGCAGCGCCACCCGCGGCAGCGCGCCGGCAGGCACGCCCTTCGCCACTTCGGCGAACTGCATTACCGAAAAATCCTCCGCCGCCGCGGCCACCACCACCTCGTCCCACTCGCCCTCCGGCACCGCCTGGCCAAAGCGCACCTTCGCCACGCGGAGCGGCGCAACTGCCGCGGACGGCGCCGTGACGTCCGCCAGCGCCGCGGCAACGCGGCGCTCGCGCCACGCGGCAACCGCCTCGTCGAGCCTGGCGACGAGTTCCCGGCGCAGGGAGTTTAAGACGCCCATCGGAACGAACAGCCCCTCCGGATCCTCGAAGTCAAACCGACCCGGCCGGTACGCTGTTCCCCCGAGCCGCGAGAGCGCCTTGCGCGCGGCCGCGGCGGTGGCGGACGGATCCTTCGCCTTCGCCGCTGCGAACTCCGCCGAGACCGCGCATTCGACAGGACTCGTCGCGCGCACCTCTATTCCGTCCGCGCGGAGCGTCGCCGCGACGTCCACCGCAATCCCGCTCTCGTGGTCGGCGGCGCGGAAGGACGGGACCGGGAACCTGCGCTTGACGGCGTTGGACATCGCGCAGTAGACGTTCTGTCCCGGCTCGACGAGCGGCGCGGCGTCGTCCGGCAGCAGGATCTCCAGGTCGCTCCCGGCCGGCGCCTCGAAGACGTTTCGCCGCGAGATTGCCAGCCTCATCTCGCCAATGCCGAAGCCGAGGTGACGCCCCTCGCGGTTGAGCGCGTCGAACTGCAGCCCGTCGTGGCGCTCGAGCGCGCGCACGGGATGGATGCGCAGCCAGGAGCGGCCTTCGCGGTCCTTCGTCACCTTCTTCACCTCTCCGATCTTCGCGCCGAGGTGCCCGGGCGAGCCGCAGTCGACCGGAGACGACGCGCCTCGCCCGTCGAAGTAGAGCGAGGTGGTGCGGCGCGAGAAGACGGTCTTCAGATCCTCCTCCGTCACCGCGTCAGGCGACGCCTCCGCGCCGTCGAGCACCTGTCGGTAGTAGCGCGTCGCGCTCGCCACGTAGAGCGCGCTCTTCATGCGCCCCTCGATCTTCAGCGAGGTGACGCCGGCGTCGGCGAGGGCACGCGCCCGCTCGCCGAGCTGGAGGTCCTTCATCGAAAACGGATACGCGCCGCCGTGGCACTGGCGGCAGCAGTAGGGGCAGGCGCCGCGGTTGCCGCTCCTGTCCTGCTCCATCGCGCCGAAGAGGCAGAGTCCGGAGACGGAATAGCAGAGCGCGCCGTGGACGAAGCACTCGACCTCCATTTCTCCGCGGCCGTCCGGCGTCTCCTTCATCGCCCCGCAGCGCTGCGCCACCATGCGCGTCTCCTCGAGCGAAAGCTCGCGGGCGAGGACGGCGCGGCGGAAGCCGAGCTCCTTCAGCGCCAGCACGCCCTCGAGGTTGTGGGCCACGAGCTGGGTGGAGGCGTGGAGCTCCAGCTCCGGGAAGTGGCGGCGGCAGGCGCGGGCGAGGCCGAGGTCCTGCACGATCGCCGCGTCGGGGCCGAGCTCGGCGAGGCGCGCGGCGGTCTCGAGCGCGGCGCCCATGCGCGGCTCGTCCACCACCGTGTTGAACGCCACGTAGACGCGACGGCGGCGGCCGAAGGTGCCGTCGCGGGCGCAGGCGAGGAGATCGGCGAGCTCGGCGAACGAGAGGTTCTTGGCGAAGGCGCGGGCGGAGAACGCGGAGAGCCCGCAGTAGACGGCGTCGGCGCCGGCCGCGAAGGCGGCGAGCGCGGTCTCGAAGTCGCCGGCGGGGGCGAGTAGCTCGACGCCGCTCATCCCTGCCTCCCGGTGTACGCCTCGGTCGAGAACGGCGGCGTCTCGGTGCGGCCCTCACGCCAGTCGCGCACCGCCTTGAGCCGCGCCTTCATCGACGCCTCGCGGCCGAGGCCGGACGGCGTATAGTAGCGGCGGCCGGCGAGCGAATCCGGGAGGCACGACATCCGCGCGATCTTCTCGTCGGTGTCGTGGGCGTAGGTATATCCCTTGCCGTATTCAAGCTCCTTCATCAGCCTGGTCGGCGCGTTGCGGATCTGCAGCGGCACCGGCTCGGCCATCATCTCCTGGGCGTCGCGCGCGGCGCGGTTGTACGCCTCCTCCATCGCGTTGGACTTCGGCGCGAGCGAGAGGTAGACGACGATCTGGGTAAGGTGGACGTTGCACTCGGGGACTCCCAGATTGTGGCAGGAATCCCAGACCGCGTTGGCCAACAAGAGCGCGTTCGGGTCGGCGAGCCCCACGTCCTCGCTCGCGAAGCGCACGCAGCGGCGCGCGATGTAGAGCGGGTCCTCGCCGCCCTCGAGCATGCGCGCGAGCCAGTAGACCGCGGCGTCCGGGTCGGAGTTGCGCATCGACTTGTGCAGGGCGGAGATGATGTTGTAGTGCTCCTCGCCCGTCTTGTCGTACATCAGCGCCTTGCGGCTGATCACCTGCGAAAGCACCTTCTCGGTCACGGCCGGGCGCCCCTCGGCGTCGAACTCGGCGTTGGCGACGGCGGTCTCGAGCGTGCCCAGCGCGCTGCGAGCGTCGCCGTTCGAGAAGAGCGCAATCTTCCTCAGCGCGTCGTCGGAGGCCTGCACCGAGAGCCGCCCGAAGCCGCGCTCGTCGGTGAGCGCACGGCGGAGCAGCGCGACGAGGTCGTCCTCGCCGAGCGCCTTGAGGACGAACACCTTGCAGCGCGACAGGAGCGCGGAGTTGACCTCGAAGGACGGATTCTCGGTCGTCGCGCCGATAAGGATGATGGACCCCTTCTCGACGTAGGGCAGGAACGCGTCCTGCTGGGCCTTGTTGAAGCGGTGGATCTCGTCCACGAAGAGCACCGTGCGCATCCCGACGCGGCGGCCGCTCTCCGCCCGCGCCATGATCTCCTTGATCTCCTTGATGCCGCTCGTCACGGCGGAGTAGTTGACGAACTCGGCCTTGGTGAGGTTGGCGACGACGTTCGCGAGCGTGGTCTTTCCGACGCCGGGCGGGCCCCAGAGGATCATCGACGGGATCTGGTCGCGCTCGATCATCTGGCGGAGGATCTTGCCCTCGCCGACGAGATGCTCCTGGCCGAAGAACTCGGTCAGGTCGCGCGGTCGCATCCGCGCGGCCAGCGGCTCGTTGGCGGCGCCGGCGTCCTCCGACGCCGCGCCTTCTATGAGGGACATCTGTCGCATTGAGGCGTATTATACCAAATCGGCGGCCGATTATGGTATAATACACGCCAATCACGACCTCGGACTGTAGCTCAGTTGGTAGAGCACGACACTTTTAATGTTGGGGTCGCGGGTCCGATCCCCGCCAGTCCGACCACCCCGCCAAAGTGCATTTCACCCAATAAAATCAAGGGTAAAACGCACTCCCGCGCACCTCCGCCCGTTGCCGTTTTCTTTACTTTGTGATAGCCTTTTTTTGGTGTGCAAGTGGGGGAACGGAGGGGGGAACGGAAAATGTTAGTGTCGGGGCTATCCGGCAGCCAGCCTGTAAAACGTGACTTTCTTCGCCCCCGTTCCGCGCTCCGCAGCTATCACAATGCGCCCGGCTTCGTAGAGGTCGTCAATGGCGTCGTTTCGCTCGTCGCGGGTGTATCGGCGCAGCTGCATGGTGAGCGTCCCCTTGTCGATCTTGCCGCCGTTCCGCTTTATGCAGCGTATGACGTCGCGGGAAATGCGCTCGCCCTTCGACGTGGCGCAGTTCTCGCGGACATACGCGACCATCTCTGAAACGCAGACGGCCACCAGCTCGCTCGCGAACCTGGCATCGCGCTCCTCCACCAGCGGCGACTTCGGACGGCGAAGGGCGGCGACAATGAGCGCGACCCTCCGGGCGTTCTCCACCGCCTTGCCCCAAACGTACATGGGGGCGTCCCCGGCGTCGGCCTGGTTCAGCGCCTCCAGCTTCAGCTCCTCCAGGGCGTTGAACACCTCCGCAGCTCCGGGACTTTCCGGCACCAGCCTGGCGGTCGGCGGCTTCACCCCGCCGCCCTCGGCGTCGGCCTTCGTCTCGTCCGGGGGGAATATGCCGAGCCGGATGAGCGCGGCCTCCAGCCGCTTGCGCAGATCGTCCGGGAATGCAAGCGCGGGCTTCGCCACGAACCTCGGCCTCGTCTCCGATATGAAGGTGAGGAACCTCGGCAGCGAGCCGTCGGCGAAGTCCTGCTCGGCCAGTCCGTCGAACAGCACTCCGGGGACGGTGGTTCCGTAGAGACTTGCGCATGGTTCGTGTATCACCCTCGGCGGCTTCCACTTGCCGTTGCTGTCAAGGCTCCGGGCCTTGCCGACAAACGCACCGCTCGCCGCGCTCCAGCACTCCGTCAATGCCGGCATGACTGTCTTTAGGTGTCCGTTCGAGTATCCGGCGGAGCGCAGCGAGGCGATATAATGGCCGATCTCGTCGAGGAGAAACAGCCGCACCGGGTAGGCCGCGAGCAGGATCTCGAGCGCGGAATCGCTCGTCACCTTGCCGGCGAGCAGCAGCTCCCGCCGGTTCGCCGCGAGCGCCGCCTGGATTGCCTGTATTGGCGCGTTCTTGCCGGCGGAGGTGTGGCCGATGGCGAGCGCGTAGAGGTTGGTTCTCTGCCCGGTGTAGTCCTTGACGCCACGCCCCAGCAGCGAGCCGCAAAGGGTTAGGCCAGCCGCGAGCGCGAATTTCGGCTGCTCCATGCCGGAACTGGCGCGTATCCAGTCCACCACCTCGCCGACAAGTCCGGGAGGGTTGAGGAGGTCTTTTGTCCAACCGCTCATTTCTTCTCGGCGAGCGCGGCAAGGGCCCGGCGCTCGTGGCGCGTCAGCGGTATTTCCCGCTTGCCCGTTTCGCTTTCCGCCGCGTCCATAAGCGCGTAGATCTCCGAGTCGAACAGACCAGCGCAGAAATCGTCGAACGTCTCGCCCTCGCCGCGAACCAGCCGCGACCCGGCCTGTAGCATGATAAGCTTGTCGGCGGAAATGGCAACTGTGCAAAGGTGGTTCGCGTCGAATGAGCCAAACTGTATCGCCTCGCGGCGGCAAGCGGCACAATGAGCGCAAAATTCAGCCGCGTCAAACGTCCCCTCCTCGCGCAGATACCGCGCCAGCCGCAAGGATTGCGCCAGGGCGTCTCGGCGGTCGGGCATGAGCGCGGCTTCGCGCACCTCGCCCGGTGTGCCGTGGTATACGCGCCCGGCGGGGTCGATCAAAACGCGCTCGCCCTTGCGTATGACTGTGTGCCAAATGCGGCGCGGCTTCTTCGCGTTCTTCTTCTTCGCGCTCATTACGCCACATCCCTTCCGATGACGCTCTGCAGCTCCGCCTTGCGGATGTAGCGAGAGAGGGCATCGCCGCGAGAGAGGCGCCACTTCGCCGCCTCGCGGTTGATTACCTCCGCGACGTCCGCGCCGATCCAGGCGACGAACACGCGGCGGCGAGCCGCCACCACCCTGTTTGCCCTAATGCGCCGCGCACCACGCGCCGCGCCGTTTACGGTCTTTCCCGTCGTCTTTTCCCTGTTGCTCATGGGGTCAGGCCTCCATTTGCATGATTAAAACCCGCTCCTTTGGGGCCTAACCTATGCGCGGACGCATAGACCCAAAGGGGCGGGCAAATCGTTGGTTGGGGGTTCCGCGATTTGATACTCGGCAGGGGTTAGGCTTCCTGGTTCCCGAATACGGTGCGAATTGTAGCATTTTCCGCGCCGGGCCGTCAAGGGGGGTATTGCGGATTTTTCGCGCTGCTCATTTCCGCGCCAGGGCGCAAGCATACATAACCACCCTCTGCAACTATTGCAATTATTACAGCCCTCGACCGCGACCTCGGCCACCTCGCCACCGGAGGCGATTAGGCTCATTTTCGGCCAAACGTGGCGGGTGTAGAGGCAATGGTTGCAGCTGTCGGCGGGTGATTGCCCGGCTATTTCGCCCATAGCTGGTTGATTGCCCTCGACCGCGACCTCGACGAACCGCCGCACCCTCGACCGCCGCCTCGACCGCGACCTCCGGCAGCGCGAACATACATAAATGCCGCAGACAACTATTGCAAGTATTGCCAGGTATCGCCAGGCAGCTATCCGATACGCCAGCCGGATAGACATAAGCACCCTCTACAACTATTGCAAGTATTGCGGCCTATCCACCGCCGCCGCCCTTGCCTGGCGCGTAGATCGAACGCACCCGCCGCGCCCTATGCCATGCAATAGTTGCAATAATTGTAGACCCTTCTTATGTATGCCACCTCGACCGCGACCTCGACGAACCGCTGCCGCCTCGACCGCCGCCTCGACCGCGACCTCCGGCAGCTATCCGATATCAGCCGCGCCCCTTCTCGCCGGAATCGCGTAGGAAGCGCGTAAACGGCCCTAGAGACGACGCCGACGTAGCCACGCAAGCGCACCACGCCAGGTGCCAACAAACCTCAAAAGGGCCAGGAACGCACAAAGGTCGATCCTAGTGACAAGGACAGGCCGCTCGCCCCTGCTCGACATCGCCTCCGCGTCGTGCGCCAGCTTCCGCATATAGAGCAATTCACTCATGGATCACCCCGACCAAAAAAATGGTCTGCCGCCCGATATTTCACGGACGGCAGACCCCGTCCGGCTCGGTAGTGGGTAGGAGCCGAACAAACCATCAACATCCGGCATCTCGACTACTAGTGGACGCGGAACGTCGCACCGCCTCGCCGTGAGCGCATCTGCAAGCTCCGCGAGAATATCACCGCCGCCGCTATACCGTTCGTCTTTCATGGAATTGGTAAAGGCGCACGGGCGGGTAAACACCGCGAACCCCGCCCGGCGCCAAAATTATTAATCCAATGTGTCAAACGATACCATTGGTTCGTCAGTCTGCGATACAAGCTTACTTAATTTATCGTTCATGCTCTCCAACACTTGCGTCTGCTTTTTGGTCTCGCTCTGCAACGACGGCCCCAAAAGCTGCAAGCGTGTTGCGGCGTTTGATCCGCCCAAAATCAAATCATTACGTATTTCGGGTTTTCTATGTTCAACATCAAACAGACGACCGTTGATATTGCTCTTATTCCCCTTGTCATTACCCTCGTTCTTTTTGTCATTACCCTCGTTCCCTGCGCCTACAGAATCATCAATGTTTATCCCTATTTTTTTGGACAGCTCCAGCATATCTTTTAGCTTCTTGTCTAAATCATCCGTATTCACGTCGCTAAAAACGGCCTGAAGCTCTTTCCCTAACGAATCCCTTACAACGTCAATCCCCAAGGTCTTTAAATCATCGTCTATGGACTGCCACATACCTTGAGATATCTCGGCAAACCAATCTTCCATGGTTTGTCTACGCTTTTCAGCAAAACTATCACTGAATATCCCCGGTATGGTCATAATGGCATTGGCAAATCCCGCGACAATTCGCTCGGGGATGGTCTTGATATACTCATAGCAAGTGGCGGATATCGTTACAACGCTCCTGACAATGCCATTACCGACAGCCTTCCACGCCATTTCAAACCGCCTAACCCCTTGCTCGTTCGCATCAAACAACGATTTAAGATAACGCCAAGCAACATGAGCGCCATAGTCTAAATAAGCCACCATGGCCGCAGCGCCGCCGCGAAAATCCAACCCGAATTGACGGCACACCGCGCCAATTGCATTAAGCCAAATCGACTTGAACCCAGACGCGCCAATCGTCTTTGCGTCTGCCAGTGCGTCGCCGACATCCGCCGCAGCCTGAGAAACGCCCGGGAATGTCTCGATAACGCTCCTTATAGCGCCCGTTCCCTCTTTCGCGCCATTGATAAGCGGCATAAACTCCATTCCCGATTTACCGAACACCTGAACCGCCGCCTTTCCTCGTTCCGCAATGTCGGGAATTTTGCCAAGCTCTTCTATGGTCTGATAAAATCCGGCCATGCCCTGGCGTCCCGTGGACTTCGCCATATTGTCAAACGCCTTGCCTATCTGATCAACGCCCATGCCCTGAACGCCAACAACACTAAACGCCGTCGCCGCTTTCGTAAGCTCATCAACCGACGTTCCTGTTTTTTGCGCAATGTCGGACAGCTTCCCAAGCTCGTCAATGTTTGCCGACAATGTTCTCAATCCAAGGTAAGCACCCACACCGGCAAGCGCACCGCCAACCATATTCCGTATCTGAGCGCCCGTCACTGCCGCGTGTTGTTTAATCGACGCAAACGCGCCGGCGGACTTGTCAACGCCCTTGATTTCGAACTGATGGGTAGATTTAGACATATTCAAACCTCCTGACTTTGTGCCGGATCGACCACGCGCCGCCCGACGGTTTCACTTTACTTCACAATCTCAAACGCGGCCATGAGCGGGCGCACCTCTTTCGCCGTCACCAACTTCATTACCGCTTTTTTCGCGTGACGCATTGCCGCGACCTCTGCATCAGGCACTTTCGCCATGACGTAATGAGCGAGCGTGCCGACATAAAGCCAGCCGACGCACCTCTCGAGCTCCAGCTCTGAAAATTCGTCTGTTTCCTTAATCTCCATTGCCTTACCTCATGAATGATTGTTAATGCCGCGCGGACGGGTAAGTGTCCAGAACCCCGCCCGGCGACAAAATCGATCTGCCGACCTTTAGAACCTGGCGAGGTTCTTTTCAACCTTCACGCGCTCCTCGACGACGTGGCCGACAGGGACGCCGTCGTCGCTCACCACGCCAGCGGAAACCGCGATATCGGCGATAGCCTTTGCAGGGTAGATCGATTCCTTAATACGCCAAACGTTGCCCTTGCCGTCCTCCTCCGTGCGCTCGCGGAATGACTTGCTAAAGCACGTCATAAAACGCGACTTGAACTCAGTCACGGAAGAGGCTCCCGCCGCCGCAATCGCATTGGCGACCGCGAACTCGGCCTCGGCCCGGCTCATCTTTTTGTTTGTTGATACAACCATTATCAGGCTCCTTTGGTTTGAAGTTGCCGGGTGGATTGTTCGCGCCAGCCGCACCCTTGCGGCGGACGCTCCGAAACGGCATACCCCGGCGGTATGCCACCCGGAAGTCACGAATCCTACAACCCAAGCCGCCGCTTGCGCTCGGCCATCTCTGCCTCTTCGAGCTTCATGTGTTCGCGGTTCTCGGTCAGCACCTCGTCGGCATATTCCGCGAAGTATTCCAGACCGTCCGCGATCATCTTCTCGTCTTTGGCGAACTTGCCGCAAGCTCCGGCAAACACCTCCGCCGCCAGGCGCAGATCATTCTCGGCGACCTTAAGCGCGGCCTCGCGCCTCGCCAGCTCCGCGAACAACCCGCCAATGGCGACAGCCGCTTCGAGGTCGGGTTTGACGACCTTCGCGTATTCGGCCTCGGGCTTCGGGTCGGGACGCTCTACCAGCGGACGCGGCTCATGGCACTCGTCGAACGTGCGCAGCTGTGCGTCGCGGACGCGCTCGTAATCCGCCCATTTCTTGCTGTTTACCCCCCCCCAGCGCGGAGAAGCTCCGCGAGCCGCCGCGAGAAAATTCCCTGCTGCTCTTCGCTGGCGAACGTCGCCGCCATCTTCGTCAGACGTACCATGCCCTCGCGGATAGCCGCCCTGGTTTCCTCGACCTCGGCGACGCACTTCTCGCGCCTGGAATACGCCTCGGCGACAGCCTCGGCACGTCCGGCGAACTTGTCCGGCTCAAATGTAAGGCCGGTAATGATAGCCTTATAGTCTTTCATGATCTTGGTTTTCCTTTTTGGGTTCCAATGCCGCTTTTCGGTTTTGCCGCCCAAGCACACGCTTGAACAGCCCCAGGAACGCGAGCCTCGCGGCATGAAGCTCCGCGCCTTGGAAAACAGCACTTGCCTCCGCAGACGGCGATCGAGCTTTCTCGCCTCGCCCTGCACGACTTCCGATTCCCGCCCTTTAGCAGCGTCGCCGGAGCCGCATCAATCGCCTTGGCGATCCGCAGCGGCGAAATGACCCGCGTATAAACCTTGACGAACTTCCTCTCGACGGCCAGGCGAATCCGCTCGACGTCGCGCTCGGAAACGCCATCCCGAAAACCGGCAAACTCGTAGAGGGTACGCGGCCCGTAGCGACGCGACGAGAACACAAACAGCGACCTGAACAAATCGCGGTGCCTTGATATCGCCTTCCCGATCCCAGACGCAGACACCCGCCGGATCAGCGAGTCGTCGTCAATGACCCGCTCGTTTATCTCGCGCTCCATGCCGACGGAGAAACCGCGAAACACCCCCCGCCGCTCTATCAGAAAGTAGACGACGAGCGCAGCGTAATCGTCGACGATCTCGATCATATTCATAATCAGCCTTTCCCTTTCGCCCCGGTGGATTGAATAATCATACGCAGCGACTCACCCGTGATGTAACGCTTGCCGCCAGGAGTGACAGCGCACGGAATGTCGCCATTTTTGATTTTGCGAATTATCGTCCGCGTAGAGATTCCAAGAATCGAAGCCGCGTGTTTTAGCCGCACCCGCTCCGCTGGTCCTGGCATTGAGAGACCGTCCAGCAGCAGGGAGACCTTACGCTCGGCGTTGTCATCGGCATTGCAGTACAGCGCAAGCAGCGCGGCCGACGCATCCTCGCGCCGATCTAACGACTGAATCATCTCGGACGTTGAGAGACCGCCGACCTTCGCCTTCAGCTTTGCTTTTTTTACCATCTCGTATATTTCCGATCCCGTCATTTTTTTCACTTCCACTTGACGCCTTCAAGTGCCCACCACCAGAAGGGGAACGAAAGATCTCAACTCAACGATGCTCTGCTCATTAAATCCCCTTCGCCTTATCGGGAAACGCCAGCCGGAACCGCAGCCGACCGCTTGCCCTTAAGATCACGATATCCCGAATACATGAAGTCAATTAAACCCTTGCGGAGTATCCGCCGACTGCCGCCTAGTTTAACGGTTGGAATTTGTCCCGCATTCGCAAGCCGATAAAGCGTCGGGCAAGAAATACGACTTTGCCGCGACGCCTCCGCAAACGTCACAGTGCTAATGTCGATGCTAGCAACAGGCGGAACGTCCATTCGACCGTCAAGTACCTCATTTACGCAAGCCATCACACTTGGCGACGCCTTGGCTAACTTCAACACAAGCTCTTCCGTAATTGGCATAACTTACTTTCTTTCAACCTCCCGCATCGACATCCACCTCCGCCACACACGTAGCACCTCAAGGTGAACGCTCCTCGCAGGGAACGCCGGTATTGTAGCATATGTACCAGCGCAAGACATTAAGAATCAAAAACATAAATGAGACAAGGAGAATTTCTGATGTTCCAAACCTATGGCAATAAACAGCAAGACATTAATTATAGCAAGAGATTATTGTAATATTTCATCTAAATTTTGAGACTAACACTTGTTTCAAAATACTGACATCAAACATCTAAAACACCGCATACATTCATTTCCAAATGTTTACATGATATATTTCCGCACACTCTTAATCATCATGTTTATCCAAGGAATTACAAAGCATAGCAGAGACGATCCCCCGCATTGCGGCGACTCAGCCGACGACGCCAGCCCCCTTCCAGGCTTCGGCGCAATCAACACCGGCAGCGACGATCCCCCGCACCCCGGAACCTCGCGCCAAAACCGCCGACGACGACGCCAGCCCCCTTCCAGGCTTCGACGCAATCAACACCGGCAGCGACGATCCCCCGGCAATAGACGCGGCCACCACCCCAGGAACGGCCAAGGCGCAGCCGACGCGACGGATCGCGGACGGAGAGACCCGCCGCCCCCGCGCCCTGACTTAATGGCAGCAATACCTGAAGGGTGAAGGAAGTGACAATTGGTGACAAAAGGTGACAAAAAGTGACAAAGCCGCGAAGCCTTGTAAGCTTAGATGCCGGTTTTAATACATAGGATTAAAATAATACTTTTTTAATTTACGTATATGAAACCATGGGAGTAACCTTACAAGGTTTAAAAGTTTTGTCACCTTTTGTCACCAATTGTCACCAAATGACACTTTTTAGTGAAATCCGCGACCCCATGACGCCGTGACAGTCGCAAATATCCCGACCTTTGCCGATAGAGGATGAGGGGAGCGATTCGCGGGAAAGGACCCGTGGCCGATCAGCCCAAAAGTTTCGGGCAATCACCTGAAGCCATGCTCGGTTTTTTTGATCTCATGTTTTTCAATATCAGACACTTAAACTTTCAGCATTATTGCAAAATTAACAGGGAGAGGGTAGAACGCGGCCACCGCCCCAGGAACGGCCAGAGTAAGGCCGACGGCGTGACACCCGCACCGCCAGCCCTCTTCCAGGCTTCGACAGAATCAACCGGCAGCGACGATCCACCGCTACATACAACCAACAACTACGAATCTTTCAATGGCTCCGATTTATCCAACCCTTTAAGATGCTCATAATATCGGCGCAACTTCATACGCGACCCCTCACCCTTTTTAAATGATTTAGGCAATTCTCCAACATCCTCATAACCAGAATCCTGACCATCCCTTAACCATCTACCCAATGTCTCCCGCCAGCCAGTAGCCAGTGCAACACTCGTTGCGTAGCCCTGTGCCGACGATGCTTTCTTGCTTGATGTTGGTAGTATAG
>SFPL01000109.1 GCA_004551905.1 Lentisphaeraceae bacterium | reverse complement strand
TTTTCCCTTCCTTCCTCCTTCCCCCGCACCCCTATTCTCCTTGCTACCTTTTCCTTGCGCTGACGCGCAATGGAACGAAAATCTTCACCCTTAGACATGGCACGAAAATTTCAGTCGAAATTTACAGTTGCTGTCCCCACTTGCTTAAGCGACCGTCGCGCGCGTCGAGGCGGCCACGCCGGCGACATCGTCGCCCTCGGCGAGAAAAATCATCAAGTCGAATTCTACTTGAGAATCAGGATAAATCCGGGCTTGCGGAGACGGAATACGAGCGAAGTCGGATTGTCAGTTCCTTCGGGCAGGTAGAGAAAGCTTCCGCCGGGGCGCTTCAGTTCCGCAAAGCGGATAACATTCGTGTTGATTCCCTTCGGGGCGCTGATCAGAGTGGTCTCAGCCCACGAGGACTCGCTCCAGATCTCCGCGTCCTTCGGAACGGAGACCGTCACAGGACCCTTGTCGTAGGACGACGCCGCAAATGCAACCTTGTTCGACACGGCAATGGCCGGAGCCGAGAACCCGCCCTTCCCGGGCCTGAACACGAGATTGACACCGGCGGCCCCCGTCACGCCAAAGTCCATGGTAGCAACGAGCTGCGCATTCGTCCCCTCGAACGTCCACGTCGCAGGAATATCCGCACTCCCACCATTGCAGAGCGAAAGCGGCGCTCCGACACGCATCTTGCTGTTCTCGAGAAGCACCGTCGACTGCGCGGACAAGTCCATCGTGTAGCGGCCGGGCTGCGAGTGGTTCGGACGGAAATCGTAGAACGATCCTCCTCTCAGCTCAACTGTCAGTTTGGTGCCATTGCCGAAGATCACGCCAAAGCTTTGCTTGTTGTCAATCGTAATCGACGTACCGTTCCGCAGGCAGAACCTGGAATCAGTGCCGATGCTGTCCTGTCCGGCATCCATCGCCCCTGCGATCGCCGTCCAGTTCATCGCCACATTGTCGAAGGTCAGGTTCACGCCGGTCTTGTTGTTCCAGCGCAACGCACCGAACGTGACACTCGTCGGCGAATCCCCCGTTCCCTTCAGGATGGCCGCGGCCTTGTTCGCGCCCGGCTGCAGATAAAGGCAGCTCTCGCCGCCCGAAAGGAGGATTGTATTCGTGGCCGTTCCCGAGAATACGGCGGAATGGTAGGCCTCCTGGCACGGAAACGGCTTGGTCGGATTCGTCGCCGTCGAGCCGGAGATCGTCCAGTTCGCATCCGCCCAGAGTCCCTCGGTAACGGCGGACTTCCAGGTGTAGGTGGCCGTATAGGTCGGCGTATAGGTGTTGACGGACGTCTCGGATGTCCAGATCTGTGAGCCATCCCCATTCTCATAGACGATCTTGAAGGAGTTGACGCAGTAGTAGTCCTTCCACCGTCCGGAGAGCGTGAACTCTCCCGCCTCCGTAATGTCAAGAGACGCGACTTCCTCAAGATTCTCAGGATCAGTTCCAAGCATCAGCTTGACGGTGTGAATGTCACCCGCGCCGAAGACATCAACCGAACCCGTGAAGGCCGGGTCCTTCCCGCTCGCGTAAGCGACCTTGACTGTGTCGGCAATCGAACCGGCGGCAGCGGTCGTCGTCGTCGACTGGGTGCGGACGACGCTCACGGCATCCTTGACCAGCTTAAGCCGCAGATAATAGGTCGTGCCCGGCTGAAGTCCGGCAACCGATCCGGTGACGCCATCCGCTGGCAGATCAACTGTTCCAAGCGAGATCTCCGTCGATCCGCTGAAGTCCTCGTTCTGCGAATACTCGAGCGTCGCCGCCGCCCCCGCAAGACCCTCGTCATTGACCGAATACTCGTAGGCGATCTCAGTGGCAGTGGCAGACGTCAGCTTGAAGTCGAGCTGCTGATCGGCCGGAACGACATGGAGGTAGAGCACCTTCGGATTCGTCTCATCGTCCCAATGAAAGTAGGATCCCGCGTTGCGAAGCGCTCCGAAACGGAACACCGCCGGATTGATGCCCTTGTTCCAGCTGACGAGGGGAACCTCCTGTTCCGTCGCGCACTTCCAGATCGGCGCGGAGCGCGGAACCTCCACGAAGAGATTGCCCCTGTCGAGCGAATTCGCGGCGGCGAACTTGGGCGAGTTGTTGCAGGTTCCGCCCCGGATCGCCGCGTCTTCCCAGCCCGTGACCGGGGGCTCGAACTGCAACAACGCGCCAGGAGACCCCGTCGTGCCGATGCCGCAATCGTACGCAACGACCATTGCCGGCGCATCGCCACGGAAGATGA
The DNA here is from genome assembly GCA_004551905.1 of Lentisphaeraceae bacterium. Classification (GTDB taxonomy): domain Bacteria; phylum Verrucomicrobiota; class Kiritimatiellia; order RFP12; family UBA1067; genus UBA1067. The sequence goes on along the minus strand of SFPL01000109.1, from coordinate 19,306 downwards.
AGTAGGTCTGCGCCGCCGTACCTCCGTTCATCCGAAGCCCCTTGCTCGCCGAGGTCATCGTATAGGTCGAGTCATCAAGGACAAGCCCCGATCCGCTTCCCGTAAACGTCGGAGTGGCAGACGAGCCCTTGAAGGTGAAGGCACTCTTCCCGTAGAGGGACATCTGATCTCCTGTCTTCGTAAACTGGAGCGGCCAAGCACCATTGATGATAAAAGTCGAGCCGTTGGTCAGGACGAGCGAACTGTTTTCGCCAAGAGAATCCGAACCCGAAGTCGTCCCGGAGTTGTCATAGAAGTAGTAGAGATCGTCGACAATCAGATTGCAGCGGCTGTAGCGAGAATAACGCACCGCACCCGAGCGCATCTGCGCCTGCGCACCGTTCTCATCGCGAACGCCCTTCAGCTTGAGCGTGACGTCCGTCTCCAGCTGTATGTACTTGTTGGTCGTGCCGTTCGGGACGGTCACTTCATATGTTCCCTTTGAAAAAGTGGCGTAATCCGTCGCCAGGGCATTCGGATACGTCCCCCTGTCCCAGTTCGCCCCATCCTTCCAGCTGCCGCTCAATACTTCGGCCTTCCACTTGAAATTGACATCGGCAGCAACTGCCGTATCCGAAACGCCCGCGACCGCGACCGTCGCGAGACAACAAACGACCTTACGCCATGTGCTCATGGTGTTGACCTTTCCTTTTGCGAGCAAGCCGGACTTGCGCGAAACGCCTCCCCGCCTCGCGTAAAGCCTCGTCCAAAGTCATTGCGACATTGAATTTAACAATCCCACCTTTCTGGCGAATTATACCTTAGTTACAGCTATTACTCGCCAACAACTGCATATTATACCACAATCCTCAGCAGTTGCTCAAGGGGCACGAGCCGAGTTGTCAATCGGCGTCAGATTGGCGGGGATTGGACGTATATGAGCATGGTATGAAAACTGACAAGCATAGCAATAGGAAGTTCGCGCGGACGAGATTTCTCGCGGCGGTGGTGATGTCTTCGCCGGCGGTCGCATTCGTCTATTCGCCGCTACTGGCTGGGCTGACCGTCGTCGGCATCGTCGTCCCCTTCGCGATGGGGCGCTTCATAGACGCGCTCGTGGGCGGCCTGCCGCCGGTTGCGCCGTTCGCCGTCCTCGCCGCGCTGCTGGCACTCCGCGCCGTTCTGACGCCCTGCCTCAAGCGGTTCGCCATCTCCCGCGCCAGGATGGTAGAGATACGACTCCAGGAGCGAGTTCTCGCCGCCGTCATGGACTTTCCTCCCGCCGAGCTCTCGTCGCTCGCCGATGGATCGCTCGTCGCCAAGCTAACGCGCGATGCGTATGCAGTCGGCGGGTTCGTGAGCGGACTCTACCCACGGCTGCTGACCGCCGTCGTCACGATGGCTGCGGCCGGCGTCGCGCTACACTCTCGTTCGCCCGCGCTTTCAATCGCCTTCGTGGCGTTCATACCGCTCGCAATCCTCCTCTTCGTCCCCTTCGCGCGGCGCTTCGCTTCGAGCTCCCATTCCGTTCGCACAAAGAGCGACGGCGCATTTGCCGCGCTCTTCGACTTCTTCCGCTCGCTCCCCTTCCTGCGCACGCTCGACGCCGAGCGCCGCTTCGCCGATGCGCCGCGGCAGTCGCTGCAGGAGCTCAAGGACGGCAACTGCGCGATGGACAGGCTGACGGTCGCGTTCGGCGCACTGCTCGGCGCAACCATGGTCATGGGGGAAATCGCCGTCCTCGGCGTGGCCGGCGCGCTCGCCGCCAGGGGCGCGATTCCGGTCGGGGACGTCGTGGTCTACCAGATGCTGTTCCTCGCGGCGATGCAGTCCGTGCAGGGCATCGTCTCGCTGCTGCCGGAGACCGCGGCGCTTCGCGAGGGAGTCGACTCGCTGAACGAAATCCTCGGCCACGCGCCGCCGCGGCGCGGTGGACGCCGGGTCGACGCCGTGGAGAGCGTCGAGTTCCGCGGCGTCACGTTCGCCTATCCGGCCGCGGACGCAAAGCCAGTCGTCAAGGACTTCTCCGCCTCTTTCCGAGCCGGGAGAATCGTCGCGATAGTCGGCGCCAACGGCTCCGGGAAAACGACCCTGCTCAGGCTGGCAACCGCCGCGCTGGCGCCGCAGGCTGGCGAAATCCTCGTCAACGGCTCGCCCATCGCGGCACTCAACGAGGGGTTCTTCCGGCGAAGGCTCGGGATCGTCTTTCAGGACAGCCTGCTCGTCTCCGGCACGGTGCGCGACAACATCACGTTGCGGGATCCCGACTTCACGGCAAGCGACATCGACGAGGCAATGACGCTGAGCGGGCCAAAGGAGGTAGTCGGACGGCTCCCGGACGGACTCGACACGCGCGTCGGACTCGGGGGACAGTCCCTGTCTGGCGGGGAGATGCAACGCCTCGCGATTGCCCGCGCGCTCGTCCGCCGGCCAGGCATCCTCGTCCTCGACGAATTGACGAACCATCTCGACGCGGAGGCGCGCGCCGGTTTCGGGAAACTCCTGCGCCGGCTGGCGCCAGGACACATAGTCCTCGTCGTCAGCCACGACCCCGCCATAATCGAACTCTGCGACGAAAAAATTTCCTGTCAGATTCCCGGATAGCCGTCCGTATACAAGAACGTAGCGGGCGAGTGTCCGCTGCATTGGTTAACCAAAACAAAAAGGAAAAAACAAAAATGACACCAAATGACATCGCGACCGACATCAGCACGGTCAAAGTCGACAACATCAACTGGCGCACTTATGCAACGTACTGCATTAGCGGCGGTCAGGCGCAAGTCGCCGACGATCAAAGCTCCTACTAAACAACCAGACTGAAAGTCTAGTAAGCGTTGGGGCTGGATTGCCAGCCCCAACGCTTCGACTAAACAACGAGAAGTCATGATTTTCACATTCACATTCAGCCAAGACGAAACCACGGACATTGTCATGAAGGAATTGGACACAAATGATGTCCTGCGCTTCAACATCGACAAGCCGGACGACTTTGCATGGGATTTCCACAACGGCGGATTTAGCATTGCAGATAAAACTTGCGGCAAAGAAATCACCGAAAAAACCTTTACTTCATTCTATCTCCGCAAGCCGATGTACTTCGACCTAATCGACGTGCCGAAACACGGCTGCGTGGAGAACTGGCGGCGAGAAGAAACAGACGAGCTAATGAGGGACTTCTACCGCGAATGTCAGCATCGTGGACTCGTCGCACTCGTTCGCTCTCAGGACAACAAATACGGCAAACTGCGGCAGCTACTCGTCGCACAGAGATATTTCCGCGTCGCCAAGTGGCACTTCTTCCATGGCAAGCTGCCCGAGGAGTGCAAACGCGGCAGATGGGTGGTGAAGTCGATGACGCAAACGTCTATCGGGGAAGGCAAGGTTTTCTTCGTCAAAGAAGTCGATCCCGCCGCGCTCGACCTCTCCTATCCGTGGTTCGTGCAGGAGCGGATCGAGGGCGAAGAGGAAGTGACGGTTGTCTACGTCGACGGCAAGACATACGCGGCGAACGCGCCGCGCAATTCGTTCGGCGCAGAAGACTCGCGCAAGTCGCTCATGGAGCATCCCCGGGCCTGGCCGCGATGCGAGCTGACGCCGGAGGAGGAGCGCGCGATACGCGGCTTTATGGACGAAACGGGCTACCGGTTCGGGCGCTTCGACTTCATCCGCAAGGACGGCGAGCTGTGGTTCCTGGAGCTGAACCCAAATGGGCAGTGGGCTTGGTTAGACGAAAAGAACGAACATGGGCTCGTCTCGATGGTCGCAGACGCGATCAAGGCCGAGGACCGGGCGCACCGGGAGAGTCCATCTCTTCAAGGACCTTGGCAACGACCTCGCGCAGCTTCGCGGTGAGGCGGTTGCGGATCTGGTAAAGGTTGTCGCGCGAGAGACCGTAGAGCTTCATCACCGTCTCGGTGTCCTGCCCATCGACTGCGCTCGCCACGAACGCCGCGTAGTGGTCGGGGCGGACTTCCGGCTTGATGCGGCGCAGCGCCTCCTCCAGCGCGGCGGCCTGCCATTCGCGCTCGGAGAAGCCGTTGTCGTCGCCAGGCTTCGTCTCTAAGACGTCCTTCAGCGCGGCGTCGCGGTTCCTCTCCCGAAACTTGTCCTTGACGCGCCAGTGGACGAGTCCAGTCAGGTACGACCTGAACTTGCCCTTCGCGCGGTCGTACTGGAACGTCGGGAGGTTCCGCGCGAGATCGGAGAAGACGACCTGCAAGACGTCGTCCGCGTCATCCTCCGATAGTCCCTTGGAGCGCGCGATGGAGAAGATAAACCCCGCATAGAGGTCGAAGAGCCGCTGCCAGGCGGCCTGATTGCCGGTGTCCGAGACCGCCCTGATGACGCTGGAGCGCGTCGATTCGTTATTGAAGTGTCTGTAGGTCATTCTTCACCTCTTTCAAGGAACGCTCGATGTCATCACGCATTTTGTCTATACCCAAATACTTGCTCCTTATCTTTAGGGCTTTGTCCTCTTCCTCCTTGGAAACAGCGCCGCCAAAGGTTTCTCTTTTATCAATATCCACCAGAAAATCCAACTCCTCTTCGCTTATGCCGCCGAAAGTGTCGCGGAACGCTCTTCTCATTTGCGCGGCACTCGCCTTTTCCACGGTTTCTTGAATCAAATTGCCTACATCAACACGTATTTGATCTTTGGGATCTTTGATGCTGAATGCCAACAACACAACAACGGCGACCGCTGCAATTGTAAAAACCAAAAGCAAGACCCTGGCGATACGCGACTTGGCAATGGCGCATATACAAATCCGCCGTTGCAATCTTTCAAGGTCTTTTAGGAGCGCCTTGGCGGACCGATAGCGGCAGGATGGGGTCGGATCAGTCGCCTTGTTGAGGATGCGCCACCAGGCGGGGAAGAAACTTGCCCCAGTATCAGCCTCCTGCGCCGGTCCCTTGTCCAGATCCTCGACTTTCCGACCAAAACTCGCCGCCTTCAGGGTGAGGCCAAGGCTATAGATGTCTCCGGCGGCATCCGTAAAGTTCTCCGGCGGAACATAGCCCGGCGTGCCGACGAGCGATACAGCCTGAGACTCCTCGACGACAAGCCCCGGATCGGAGAGGACAGGGCGACCCCGGACATAGATCACATTCCCGGGCTTGATGTCTCGGTGCAGCAGATGATGGCGCTGAAGTGTCTCAAGCCCTTTGGCGAGCGCAATGCCAAGCTTCACGGACACGTCGAGCGGCAGGGCTTTTTCGCCGTCGATGACACTGGCGAGAGTCTTTGGACGATAAGCCCGGCCGCCGGAAACTCCCTGCCCGAATTCGTCATCCGCAAACTCCATGACCGTATAGAAACCCCACTGCTCCTCCGCCAGCTCCAGCATCCGGACAAGACCCTCCTGCGGCGGAATCGCGCTATACAGCCTCGCCCCGCGCAGCTCACGCTCGTAGCGTTCCTCGCCGATGGTCTCGCGCAGGCAGACCTTGACCGCCGCCCGCTCGCCTTTGGAGTTCACCGCGGCATAGACTACGCCATAGGCACCATGTCCAATCTCGCAGTCAAGCCGCCAGTCGCCGCAACACGACATTTTCCCGTCCAACTGTTTTCCGTCAGCTTGCTCCATAATGGTCCGTATCACACCAAAACCTTTTCTCCCCGGCGGGAGAGCGAAAGCGCAATGACGGCGAACGAGGCGAGGAGCGAGACGACGCCCAGCGCCACCGCGGAAGAATTCACGTCCCACGGCGCAGACGGAGCGTCCTTCTGCCGCGGAGTCAGGACCTCGACGAGGTAGACGTCGGGGTTCCAGGGCAGCCGCGCCAGCGAGACGATGCGCTTCAGGCGCATCATTTCCGCCACCTGCGGACTCGAGAAGTCCTGTGTGCGCAGGAACGTGAGCTGCATCGAGGAATCGGTGCGGCGCGCCTCCTTAAGATCCACCGGCGCGCAGTAGAGGCGGTCGACCCGCGCGAGATCGAACGCGCCGACGACGACCGCTGCGCCGACGGCGCAGAGCGCAACCTTGCGCGCCGTCTCGCCCTGCTTGGCCGCGAGCGCGATGACGGCGTCGATTCCCCGGGCCGCCAGCACCGCGAGCGAGAGTTCCGCGAAATGGAGCCACTTGACCGGACAACGCACTAAATCGCCGACCGGGAGCGCGAACACGCAGCGGTAGAGCGGCTCGAAGTAGCGTCCGAGCGAGAGCGCGACGGCGAGAACCGCCGCGACAAGGAAGAAGATCGCCTCCCCTTCGCGCCGGCGGAACGCCGCGACCGCGCCGACGAGCGCAAGGAGACAGGTGACGAGCCCGATGTAAAGCGAATGCTGGCGGTAGTTGCCCTCCTTCGCGCCGTAGGGACGCCCCAGCGCGCCGACATACGGCTTCACGCCAGAGCTGGTGCGCGAACCAATCGAAAGGACGTAGGGGCAGCTCGTGTCGCCCTTGCCGCGCGCCGAGAAAATCTCGCAAATCTCGTCGGACGGCAGCGACCAGTTGGTGACGAAGATCCACTGCCTCTCGCGCTCGGTCTTCCGCTCCGCCTCGGACTTCTCCGCCGACGCGGCGCCAGCGTCCGCCTTGACGGCATTCACGCCCGCCGACTCCATCTGCTTCTCGCGCCCCGCGACCTCGCGCAGCGACGCCATCACGCCGGGCGCGCCGACGAGCGCAAACGCCAACGCGGCAAAAAGCGCGCCCTTCCACGGCAGCGCGCGCTCGCGGACGCAGCACCAGACGAAGTACGCGCCGGTGAAAAGGGTGAAGATCAGCCAGAGGTCCTGCTGGCGGAAGCTCGCCCAGCCGACAACAGCGCCGAGGAGCAGCCAGTGGCGCAGGCGGCCGCGGCGGACGGCGCGGTCGGCAAGTCCGAAGGCGAAGACGCCGTAGGTCATCCAGCGGAACCAGCCGAGGTGCCCGGCCGAGAAGAGCGTGAACCAGTAGCCGGAAAGCGAGAGGAAGAGGCCGGCGGAATACGACGCGAGGCGCGAAAGCCCGCGCCCGCGGCAATAGTATGCCAGCGCGAGACCGGCAAGGAACGCCGGAACCGCATACTGGAGCTCCTGCAGGAAGTACGGGGCGCCGGCGAACGCCTTGACGTCGTCAGGCGAGAAGAGGCCGGTCTTAAGCCACTCGCGGAGGAACGCGGAGACGTTCGCCCACCAGCCTTCGGGATGGGAGATCGGGCAGTCTGGCATCACCGGCGAGACGTCCGTCGACCAGGTGCCCCAGAACACGAATGCGGCGCACACGGCGAAGACCGCCATGAACGCCGCGAACCATCCCCATTTCGGGCTGATGCGCATCTCAGACCGCCGCTGGAGCCGGAACCGGCACCTCGGCGACATAACCAAGCGCTATGAGCGCGAACACCATGGCGAAAATCGCGACGGTCTCGACGATGCCGAGCGCGGCAAGGTAGTTGGTGAAGCCCTGGTTCGTCTCCGCCTGCGCATCGCACGCGGCCGCGCCGGCGCGGCCCTGGAAGAGCGCGGAAAGACCGATCGCGAGACCGGAAAAGATGCCCGCGACGAGGCAGGGCAGCCCCGAGCCGGCGGCTGCCTTGCCGACCTTGTCGAGCATGATGAACATGAGAATCATCCCGTAGAGCGTCTGGGTGATCGGCGCGCCGACGAACGAGAGGAGAAGGAACGGCGCCTGCTTGTTCGCGGCATAGCACTTCTTCCACGCTCCGACGGCCGCCGAGGCCGCGAACCCCGTGCCGAACGCGCTGCCCGCTCCGGCGAGCCCCAGGCAGGCGATCGCGCCCGCGACTATCATTGCTGCATCACTCATTTTGTTTTTCCTTTTTGGTTAGGTTATTGGGTGGTTAAGTGGTTTTGCGAAACGGACGGAACGCGTAGCCAGCCCAGCTCACTCCCTTGTGGTTGGAGAACTCGAGCGTGTTGAGGCGCACCGCGTGGACGAGAATCGAAAGAGCGGCCATCGCCAGGTTGAGGCCGTGGCCGACAACGAGGATCGCGACCATCGCGATGGCCATCAGCGCCTTGGCCCAGACGGCGTCGGCCCCGGCCACGAGCGACGTCGCCATGGAGTTGAAGTTCTCAGCAACCTTGACGGACGCGAGGCCGACCGCGAAGAGCCTGACGTAGCTGATGATGTCGCCGAGTGCGCTCATCACGTTGAGCGGCAGCATGCCGAGCTCGGCGCCGCGAGTCCTGAGCTCCGACGGCTTCACCGAGAACCCGAACACGCAGACGAGCGCCGCGCCAAGCACCCAGAACGCCCAGGACGGGACGCCGGGGAAGATGCCGACTATGGAGTTGGTGACGAGGTACATGAAGAGGAGAATGCCGGCCCAGCCGAACTCCGCGACCGCCGTCGAGTCCGGCAGCCGGCAGACGCCGTTCCAGATGCGCGCGAGCATTAGGTGCGAGACGCCGATGGTGAAGCAAAGAAGCATCATGTTGTGGTAGCTCGGGTCCGCCAGCCACTTCACCGTCGGCCAGTCGGCGCACCACGGAATCGCCGCGCCGAACCAGGTGTTGGAGAGGACGCCCCACGCAATCGTCGCGGCAGAGAAGACCGCGAGCAGCACAAACCAGCTTCTCGGAAGCTTCTTCCTCAGCGCGAACGTGGCGGCAAGGAAGATGGCGCCGTACGCGCCGTCGCCCACGAGCATCGCGAAGAAGAGCGAGAAGTAGCACATGAACGGCACCGACACGTCCGACTCGGTGTAGGCCGGGGCGATGCCGAGGCCGTCGAAGAGCACCTTCACCGGACGGAACAGGCGCGGCGGCTCGACCAGCGTCGGGGGAATCTCGCCCGGCTCCGGGTCGCGAAGAAGGACGCCCCAGCCGGGCGTGTGCGTGCGCGTGAAGAGGTCGGTCTGGTCGCCGCGCACGATCTCCATGAGCGATTTCACCTTCGGCTCCGGGATCCAGCCCGAAACCACCGCGACCGCGCCGTGCTCGTGCAGAAGCTCCCTCGCCTGCTCGAAGACCATGCGGTCGGCGAGATGCGGATACCACGCCTCGATCGCCTTGTCGTCGCAGCCGGCGAGCCGGGCGTCAGCGATGCGGATGCGGTTCTCGACCCGGGCGAACTTCTCGCGGAGGCGCGAAAGCGACATCTCCGGCAGCTTGTCGGGCAGCGGAACTGCGTCGCGCAGGCCGTCGACCCGCTCGAGGAGCCGCTTCGCGAGCTCGGGGTCGAAGTCGCCGTAGGGCTCGTAGGCATTGATCTCGCGCTCAAGGCGCTCGCGCTCGGCCTTGAGCGTCTCGCGGTCGGCGTCGATCGCCAGCACCTCGGCGACGGAGTGCGGACGCGGCTCGCTGTCCGGGACAAGCTCGCGCGCCTTGCGGATGAGTAGCAGCGCGCGCTCGGCGTCGGCGAGGTCACCCTTAGCCTTCGCCACCGCCTCGCCGCCGGCGGCGGAAAGCTCGAGATGCACCGCGCCGAGCAGACATAGCCGCTCGAGCGTGGCGTCCTGGTCCGAGGCTAGGCAGACGAGGTCGAGGTGCTTCATCGGGACGATCACGGCGCGGCCTCCTCCCCTTCGCCTTCACCGGCCGGGGCGCGGCTCTTGGCGATCTTGCCGCGCGTGACCGATGAGGTCTGCTCGTCGCCGAGGGCGATCTTGATCACGCGGATCGCCTCTTTGCACTCGGGTATCTTCACTTTCTCGAAGAGGTTCACGCGCTGCGAGGTCTGCTGCAGCTCCTCGGCGACGAGGCGGCGCTGCTCCTCGAAGACTGCGCGTTCGGAGCGGAGCGAGACGACCTCCTTCGCCGCCTCGACCGCGTCGTCTACCCACGGCGGCATGGCCCAGCGGTCGATGCGGCCGACTTCGGTCTCCGCCGACTCGAAGGTGGGGATCTCGACGCCGGCGATGTTCGCCCGACCGGTCTTCACCTCGCCGACCTTGACGAGGCCGGAGAGCAGGCCGTCTTCGGTGGCGACGACGCCGATCCAGGCGTTCATCGCGGCGCGCAGCTCACGCTCGCGCGCGGCCACGGCCTCGGCCTTGGAGACGATGGTGGCGATCTCGGCCTGCAGCTGCTGCTTCTTGAGCTGAAGCATGGGCAGGAAACGCTGAAACCGCTTCAGCGCTTCCGTCTGAGCCTTGAGCTCGGTCTTAGTCAGCTTCACCTTCACCATGATTGGAGTGTATTATACCAAATTTCGTGGTTCGTGGTTCGCTTGCCCGCCGTAGCCTCATATCCGTCCCGCGATGGAGGCGACGGCGCGGCGGGCGGTGGCAAAGGCGAGCGTCAGGTTGTAGCCGCCGGTCGGACCGTCGATGTCGAGGACCTCTCCCGCAAAGTAGAGCCCGTGGACTATGCGCGACTCCATCGTGGCGGGATTGACTTCGTCAAGCGCGACACCGCCGATCGTGACGATCGCCTCCTTCAGCGGACGCGGCTTCGGGCCGTCGACGCGTACGCACTCGCGCCCGAAGACCGCCTCGACGGAAAGCCCCGCCGCCTTCAGGTCCGGCCGCCCGCGCAGGTAGTGCTCGATAAACCGCTGGCAGTTGTAGATTGCCGCGCCGCTGAGGCCGAACGTCTCGCAGTCGACTTCGCCCCTGTATTCGTACAGCGTTTTGCCGTCACCGGCAACCACCCTCGCGCTCGCGTCCTCGAAGCGCTGTCCGGCGCGGCGCGTGACGCGCGAGTCGGCCGTCTCAAGACCGATCAGCCCCGGACGGTACGGAACGAGGCTATGTCCGAGCCCAGCTGCGAAGCGCTGTCCATCGCCTACCGAGCCAAGCTTGGGATAGCTGACGCCGCCGGTCGCCAGCAGGACGTTCTCGGCGCAGAGGGTAAAGTTCCTGGTCGCCACGACAAAACCAGACTTCACGTGTTCGATCCCCATGACTGGGCAATTCGAGACAATCGGCACGCCGCTTTCGCGCAGCAGATCCCCGAATGCATGGACAATCGTCGCTGCCTTGCCGTCCGCCGGGAACATCCGTCCGTCCTCCATGCGCCGAAGCCTCACGCCCAGCGACTTGAAGCCCGAGATGATCTTGCGCGGAGGACACTCGCGCACGGCCTGCGCGACGAACGCCGCGGCCGGGCCGATGTCGGCGAGGAACTGGTCGGCGGAGATGTCCTTCGTGAAGTTGCAGCGACCGTTGGCGGTCATCAGCACCTTCGACCCCAGCCGCGCCTTGCGCTCGATGACAACGCAGGGGATCTTGCGCTCCGCAGCAACGGCCGCGGCGAACATGCCAGCCGCGCCCCCGCCGATAATCGCCAGTCTCACCGGCGTCTGCCTGACTGCCGTATTCATGCTACAAATACACGCCTTCCATGGCAAGGACAGTGGCGAGGTTGGCGCAGGCGACGGCGTCGAAGAGCGCGTCGTGCCAGGTGCGGCCGGGAATGTCCGGCACGCAGCCGAACATGGCGCAGAGGTCGCCCAGCGCATACGACGGCAGCTTGGGGTAGCGGGCGCGCGCGAGCTTGAGCGTGTCCACCCACGGGCCCCACTTCGTCAGCGGCGCGAGCCGGGTGAGGATGGTGCGCTCGGTGGCGATGTTGTGGGCGACGAGCCGGCGGCCGATGAGATGGGGCGCGAAGTCGTCCCACTGGTCGAAGATCGACTGCGAGTCCGGGGTGAGCGCGGTGCCGAAGAACCACTCGCGCGTCTCGACGACCGCGCCGTCGCGCACGAGCGCAAGCCCGAGCTGCCAGGGCTCGTTCTTCTCCCCGTTCTCGTAGCCAGTGGTCTCGAAGTCTATCGCCGCAAACTCCATCCGTCTACTTCATCCCCAAGTTGAAGACATTCTGCACCCTGACGACGAGCTCCCACGGAAAGATCGCGAAAACCGCCTTCTTGAGGTTGGACTTCAGCCGCGGCCAGAACGGCGGCAGCCCGCGCTGCGAAAAGTCGTAGCCGATTCCCTCGCGCTTCAGGAGCGCCACCCCTTCCGGCTCCCAGTAGCCTTTGTGGAGCGCGTCGACGAAGGGAAACTCCTTCCGCTCCGTCACCATTATCGGACGCGGGTCCGACTCGTCGAATATGTAGCTACCGTACCGTTCGAACTCCCACGCGCTCTTCGTCCGTCGCGCAAGGCCAAGGAGAAACTCTCGGTTCCAGTAGCCAGCCTGGCAGGACACGGCGTAGGCGCTGTTCTTCACCGCGCGCGGCGGATTGGGGTTCATCCGCAGGTTGAGCGCGTTCGCCGCCTCGGCCCGCGACAGCAGCTCAAGCTGCCGCGCCGTGTCCACCCGCGAATCGAGCAGGTAGTCGTTCATCAACATGAGGACGTACGGAGTGGAGATCCGCTCCAGCGCAAAGGCGAGCATCTCGCTCCAGCTGAGGCCGGGGCCGGTTGCGACGACGCGGTCGAAGCCGTCAGCGGCGGTTCCTCCGTCGTCGCCGCCCGACTCCCTCACCGCCACGAGCTCGAACGGGCAGTCCGGCCAGTGCCGCCGCCACAGCGCCAGGAAAGGCGCCTCGATGTCGCGGTAGCGGTCGCAGCTCGTCACCAGCACGGTGCACCGGTCGCTCTCGTTCGGACACGCCACGGCGCTATCCCCTCCGTGCCAGTTCGAGGTCGGCGTCGACCATCATCGCGACGAGGTCGGCGAACTTGACCTTCGGCTCCCAGCCCAGCTCGCGCCGGGCCTTGTACGGATCACCGACAAGCGCATCCACGTCGCCCGAGTACTCTGGCATATCGAACGAAATTCGGACATGGCTTTGCTCGGCAAGGTAGCTGCCGTCCTGACCGGTGATGCCGGTGATGAGCGCTTTTTTAGTCATGTCGACATTGACTTGATTTTTATTGAGCGGTAGTATAGCAGATTTGGCTCAGGTTTGTAAAGCGCAGCGGATGCAAAACAGCGAGGCCCCGAACGGGACCCCGCCGTCTCTGGCCTTGATTCGCCTCAGGCGCGATTACTCGCCCCAGACGATCGTGGTGGCGGTCGAGTAGATGTTGAGGATGTTGAACATCTCAACGTCGACGTGGTGAACCTTCTTGATGCCGCCGTTCTCCATCGCCTTCTGGATCGAGTTGTCGCCGGTCGTGAAGAGGACGATACCCTTGCAGGTGGCGGTGCCCTTCTTCTCGCACTTGACCGCGTTGTCGACGTCATACGCCGCCGGGGCAACGTGGTCGGTGACGATGCCGCCACAGACACCAGTGGTGATGGCGGCGCCAGTGGGCTGGACGCAGCCGGTGAGGGAAAGGCCAGCCGCAAGGCCAAGGCCGATCATCAGCTTTTTCATGTGTGTTTACTCCTTGTGTGTTTGCTGTCGCGCCAATACGGTCGCGTCAGATGTGCATATTATACCACATTCCGCTGCTCAGCGGAAAAACGGACTGCGGACAACTGACGGTGGTTTATTCCATTCTCGTTAGAAGCGCGACGGCGTGGCAGACCACGCCGAGTCCGGCGCCGGCGGCGTCCATGCCCTCGTTGGTCTTCCCCTTCACCGACACCGCCGAGGCGTCGAGCCCGAGGATACCCGCGATCCGTTCGCGGATGGCGTCCACTTTCGGACGCAGCTTCGGCTTTTCGCAAATTACCGTCGCGTCGACGTTGGCTACGCTCCAGCCCGCCGCAGCGAGGTCGCGCGCGACGTCCGCCAAGAGCGCGGCAGAATCGGCGTCTTTCCAGCGCGGATCGGTGTCGGGATAGCGTGCGCCGATGTCGCCCATCGCCACCGCGCCGAGCAGCGCGTCGATGACGGCGTGGAGGAGCGCGTCGGCGTCGGAGTGTCCCCTGAGCCCGGTTTCGCCTGGGAACTCCACCCCGCCGAGCACGAGCCGGCGGCCCGGTTCGAAGCGGTGGGAGTCGTAGCCGTAGCCAATGCGGAAGTTGCTCATGCGAGGTCGGGGAGTGATTCGTGGAGGGAAAGCCGGAACGGCAGTTCCATGCCGAGCGGACGGATGAAGCGGAACACGCGGGGCGAGACGACGCGGATGCGCCCGGGCACGCGTCCGCGCGAGAGGAACTGCGTGAGCAGCTGCTGCGGCATCGACTCCCACATCGCCTTCAGCCCCGCCTCGGGCACGACCGATGTGCGGGCGCCGACGACGCGCGTCCGCGAGACCGGATCCACCGCCACCAGCTCGTACACGCAGCGCGGACGCGCATCGCGGGTCATCACGCCTGGGACAAGCCTGAAGTCGACGTCCAGAACATCGGTTGGGACGATCGGCAGGTCCTTCGCCTTCTTCACGTCCTCAGTGCGGAAGGAGATGCGCTCGACGTATGGCGGCGGATCGGGAATCACCAGCGGCTCGTCGCGCCAGGCGCCGGACTTGTCTTCGACTCTGGCGAAAATCGACTTCTCGTCCGCGAAGCGCATCGGCAGCTTGGGGTCGGACTCCACCCGGAGCATCACCCCGTAAGCCTCCCAGAGGATCTTCGCGGCGATGCCGCGGCCGGGTTCTTTGGCCTCCTGGGGCATGTAGCCGGGGTCGTGGCGGAAAAGCTTGGTGTCGCCGGCGGAGAGGACCACGAGCTCGTAGTGCGGAAACTCGATCGGCGAGCTGACCACCCCGAAGGCGCGGTCGGCGCGCGTGCGCACGAAGTCGTGGAGCGTGTTCCAGCCCTCAAGCATCAGGAAACGCACCTTCACCGCCTCCTCAGCGCCCTTGATGACCGTGCAGAAGTAGGGAAAGGCGGTGCCCTGGGGCTTGACCGCCCAGTTGTATGGCGCAAGCGCGTCCCACAACCCCAGCGCGTCCATCTTGACGCCAATTTCCTCTACACTGCGTTCCATCGGCTGCTCAAGGCGTGGAGAAGATGTCGACGAGGCGAACGGTCATGGTTCGGTCGTCGCGGCCAAAGTACTTGACCTTGCCCGCCTTGTCCACCAGGTAGTACACCGGCCCCTTGCCGACCGAGCGCGGCTCCGCCGGATGCCCGCCGCCCTCGCAGCACGGCAGGTCGATCGCCGCCTTGTCGAGAATCTTCGCCGCTCCCTCCTCGCCGCCGCCGCGGTGCGACGCGAACACCACCATCGGCTTGCCGCGGAAGCCGTCCATGATCCGCTGCGCGCCCTCGAGCAGCCGGAGGCTCTCGGGGTTGTCCGAGTTCCAGACGCAGACGATCACCGCCTTGCCGCGCAGGTCGTGTTCGGAGACGCGCCGGCGCGTAAGCCACTTCGCCTCGTTGAGCGACAGCCGCTCGATGCGTTTATCCTCGGTGCCCTCCATGAGCGAGTTCTCGACCGCGCGCCTGGAGAGCGGCTTCGGCTCGGACGGCGTCGGCTCCGCCTTTTTGGCCTGCTTCGCCTTTTCCGGAGCCTTGGCGGACGGCGCGGCAGGTTCGGTTTTTTCCGCGGCGGCTTCCTCCGGCTCCGGCTCGCCCTTCTCGCCGCGGCAGCGGTCAACGAGCGCAAGCGTCCAGTCGCGGGCGACGAAGTAGTAGTAGCGGCAGTATGGGTCGATGAACTTCGCCGCGGCGGAGTCGGGGAAGAGCTCGTAGATCGCCGCGACCGCGGCGACTGCCAGCACGGCCAGGAACACTATCAGCTTGATCAATCGTTTCATGATTTCTCCTTGCCCAGTTTCTATTCCCAGAAGGCTACGTCGCCGGTGCGGCGGTAGAGGCAGATGGTGAACGGCTTGTCCGGCGCGCCCTTCCTGTCGCGGCACTTGCGGCAGAAGAATCGGATCGTCGACGGCCCGTCGTAGCCGCGGTGGATGCGCATCCTCACCTTGGCGCGGCCGTAGCTGACGCGGCCCGAGCCGCCGTCGCCGCCGCACTCCTCGTGATCGATCGTCACCTCCACGTCGGGGTCGTCGCAGACGCAGTCCCAGCGGCAGTTCGGCCCGCCCTCGTCGAGCGTGAAGTACCAGCGGTCGCCGCTCTGCACGCGCATCACCTGGTTCTCGCCCGGCTGCGGCACGAATCGGCGGTCGAGCCCCTGGCAGCCGACAAGCGCCGCGGCGAGCGCCAGCGACGCCGCGGCAGAGGCGACCAGTCTCGGGGAAAAGCTCTCCATCACAGGAACGCCAGCAGGACTGGCGGCGCGATGAGCAGTGAGTCGATCATGTCGAGGAGGCCGCCAAGGCCGTTGGTCATCTTCATCGCCGACGAGTCCTTCACGCCGACCCAGCGCTTGAACTTCGACTCCACCAGGTCGCCGGCGGTGCCGAGCAGCGCTGCGGCGGCGCCCAGGGCAAGCGACTTCGCCCAGCCGAAGCCGGTGGCGCCCATGAAAAGGCAGGAGACGAGCGAGGACGCCGCCACCGAGCCCAACAGCCCCTCCCAGCTCTTGTTCGGCGAAATCGTGGGGCAGAACTTGTGGTTGCCGCCCTTCATCAGCTTCGCGGAGGTGAGACCGAACGCGAACCCACCGACGTCGGAGAACTTGACTATCGCTATCACGTAGAGGAGCATCACGTTGCCGAGCCTGAACGGACCGCACATCTCGCCTTCGCCGTAGCGGAGCGAGACCGACGCAAGCGACAGGAGCCCGTAGCCGATCAGCAGCGCGCCGGCGAGGAACACGACGGCGTGGACCGCGCCGGGGCGCGGCGCCTTCGTCTTCATCAGGAGCGCGAACTCGACCATCGCGAGAACGGCCAGGACCATCACCACCGTGACTATGGCGCCCGGCGACGCCAGGAGCGACGCGGCGATCACCACCCCTCCGACCACGAGTCCGGTCAGCGTCCGCTTCAATACCGGGTTCACACGCCGATCCTCAGGGTGGTTTCGCGCGCGGGGCCGACGGAGAGGACGCCAAGCTTGCCGCCAACGAGCTCGAGGACCCGCTCCACGTACTTCCGCGCATTCTCGGGCAGGTCCTCGTAGCGGGTCACGTGCGAGGTCTCGCACTTCCAGCCGGGCAGCTCCTCGTAGACCGGTTCGCAGCGGTCAAGCACGGCGAGGTCGGCCGGGAAGGTCTGGTAGACGAATCCGTCGTCGCGGCGGTAGCCGGTGCAGATCTTCACCGTCTCGAACTCGTCCAGCACGTCGAGCTTGGTCATCGCCCAGAAGTCCACGCCGTTGACGCGCTGGGCGTAGCGGGCGACGACGGCGTCGAACCAGCCGCAGCGCCGCGGGCGCCCGGTGGTGGCGCCGAACTCGCCGCCGCGGCGGCGCAGGATCTCGCCGTCCGCGTCCTTGAGCTCGGTCGGGAACGGACCCTCGCCGACGCGGGTGGTGTAGAGCTTGAGGACGCCGATCACGCGGTCGATCGCGCGCGGCGACACGCCCGCGCCGGTGCAGGCGCCACCGGCGGTCGGGTTGGACGAGGTGACGAACGGATAGGTGCCGAAGTCGATGTCGAGCATAGTCGCCTGCGCGCCCTCGAAGAGCACCGACTTGCCGGCTTCTAGGCTCTCGTGCATGAACTGGATGGTGTCCGTGACGTAGGGCATGAGCGCTGCGACCATCGGCGTGTAGAGCTTCACCATCTCCTCGGCGTCGAGCGGCTGCGCGCCGAGCGCCCCGAGGGCGCGGTTGGCGTCCTCGACCTGGGCTCGCACGACGTCCAGGAAGTTGGGCTTGAGGATGTCGCCGACGCGCATCCCGTAGCGGCCGACCTTGGCGGCGTAGGCAGGGCCGATGCCGCGGCCGGTGGTGCCGATCTTGCGCCCCGCCGGGCGAGCCGCCTCCTCGGCGCGGTCGATCGCGCGGTGCCACTGCATCACCATGTGCGCGCGCTCGGAGATGTGGAACCGGCCCTTGAGCTCGAAGCCCCAGCTTTCCACCTGCTCGAGCTCCTTCATGAGGTCGAACGGGTCCATCACCACGCCGTTGCCGATCACGCAGTGCTTGCCTTCGTGCAGCACTCCGCTCGGCACGAGGTGGAGGACGTACTTCTTGTCGCCCACCACCACGGTGTGGCCCGCGTTGGACCCGCCCTGGAAGCGCACCACCACGTCCGCCTCCTCGGTCAGGAAGTCGATTACCTTGCCCTTGCCTTCATCGCCCCACTGGGCGCCGACTAGTACTGTGTTCATAAGTAGTTGTATTATACCAAAAAATGAGGCTGCGCGGTATAGCGGGGGAGAAATCGCGCTTGGTAAGACTCCAGGAGGAGTCAGGAAGCTCCGGAACTATTAGTCACTTGTCGCGCTTGAGCGCGTTGTCGCGGCGGCAGAGCATCTGGAGGTTCTCGGGGACGGTCTTGCCGCCCTTCGACCATGGCACGATGTGGTCGCCTTCCATCTCCTCGTACTCGAAGTGTCCGCCGCAGATGGGGCAGACGCCCTTCTGCGCCTCGTACGCCGCGCGCTTCTCCTCGTCGTCGAACTGCCGGAGGTTCAGCTTTTCCTTCCTCGCGCCGTCGGAGAGAAGGTACTCGTAGACGCCCTTCTTGTTCTGGACCTCCTTGTCGGCCATCAGCGCGGAGACCCTGGCCTCCAGCTCCTTCGGGTTGTACGACCTCGCCGAGTATTCGCTGTAGAGCCTTCCCCACTCCAGCCCCTTCATCTCGCGCCGATATTTCGTGAAGAGCGTCTCGATCCAGTTTATGACCTTCTGGAAGTGGAGCCACAGCTCCGTCGCCTCGCCGTCGCCCTGATGAATCGCCATGTACTCCTCGATCGCCCTGTCCTTCGACGAGTTGATCATCCACTCTATCGCCGTCTCGAGGTACTCCTGTCTGTCCGCGCTTCCGTTCAGGTATGGAGCGCCGATCTTCTGCGCGACGCAGCCCGACTTGGAGAAGTAGCGCTTCGCGTCCGCGACCCACGGCCCGGAGTAGACCGCGTTCCGCATCTCCTGCGGCGTGAGCTTGAGCCCGGCGATGTTGATCACCTTGAACCAGTCGATCTTCTCCGACTGCTCGCCCTCGCAGAAGTAGACCATCAGCTCGTAGTCGAGGAACTTCCGCTGGACGTCCTCCGGCTGACGGTGGAAGTACTTCGCCGCCAGGTCGAGCTCTCCCCAGGCGAAGTCGCCGTTCGCGTACTGGCAGAGCGAGATCGTCCGCTGCTGCCCGTCCATCACCTCGAAGGTGCCGTCGGGGTTCTTCACCCAGTACATGACGTTGAGCGGGAAGCCCTTCATCACCGTGGAGATGACGGCGTTGCGCTCCTTCTCCTTGTAGACGAACTCGCGCTGGTAGGCGGGGCGGATGTCGAGGACGCCGCCGCAGCCGCGCACGCCGCTCTCCGCGTCGTCGACATATCCGTCGACAAGGTCGCGTATCTTGATTCGGTGGAGCTCGATCTTCATTCGTGGATTCCCTTTCTAAGTTGTTTTTTGTTCTTCACTAACCTCTACGACGGATAAGGATGCGGGCAAATTTTGGTTTGCCATCAATTGCACCATCTTTATCTTTTATTAATCCATGTGGCTTACATGGTACTCCCTCATGACTTCGATAATCATTTGCATCAAGTATCTCAAACTGCTCAGGATTATACTTGTCGATAAAGGTTATTGGCACGCCCATAGCCCCATTATAGTCGTATGGGATGT
>SFPL01000108.1 GCA_004551905.1 Lentisphaeraceae bacterium | reverse complement strand
CCGAAAGGCGGAATCTCCAGCTGAAGCCCGCTTTACAAGCCCAAACCAAAACTGCTATAATACCGACAACAAGCAAGAAAGCTTCGTCAGCACAGGGCTACGCAACGAGTGTTGCACTGGCTACTGGATGGCGGGGAGTACAGCAGGCCGCGGCGCTATTACGAAAGATGGAAGGACATTGTAGAAAATGGTCTTGATGAGAGTGGCGCATTAATTAATGATGAGCATTTCACGAGTAGGGCTTTTGCGGCTTCCGTTGTTTGCGGCAGTATACGAAACGGCAACGCAGAGTGGGTCAATATGGATGATAAAAAGACAATGCTTGGTGAGTACTTTGGGAAAAATTCATAATGTATGAAACCTTCCTGAGAAATCGATTCTTTTTTCAGTTTGGTGAAACTATGGCCAAGAGGGAATTCACAGAGCAGCGTAGACGGATGCGAGCGGTGGAACGGCAAAATCCGCTCGATGCCCGTGATTATCGTGATGCTTTCGCAGAGTTCTTGAATGGACTTGGCGTTGAGGTTGAAATGCATTGGAGTGGCGATGATCTTGAAAAATTTGAAGGTTTCAAACTATCTTATGATCCAGTGTGGGATCGAACATGGTACATTGTGAATAATCCTTATGGCGGGCATAATCTGGAGTTGGCGATAGAATCAGGCTTTGACATCTTGTTTGGGGATGCTTGTTGGAGCTTTCATCCGACAATTCAGGGATACACTGATTATCAGAATACTATTTCAGCGTTGCTTGTTGGGAATGCCGCATCGGTAAGTTGTCGCATTGAAGGCAAATGCGAAGCGAGGGCAATTCTTGTCGGCGAATTGATGGATGAGAGTGATATGCGGCTTCTGGAAAGGATTGCTGAAAGAGACTTTTTCGCAACCAATCAAGCGGTGGAATACGCCGATAATTTCAATCTTAGCATTCCTCTGAAGAAGAAGTTGCGTCGAATGAAAAGATGATGGGGACTGTCCCCGCGGCAGTTCTGTCCCCGCGGCAGTTCTATTGCTATATGTAAATGGCAAATGTCGTTTTGCCATTTGCTCAACCATGGGTGTTTTTGATATAAAAAGCGGCAAAAGAGAGGAATATTAGGCGATATGATTTAACGAAAGATTGCTGGCTATGTGGACAAGGTGGCAAGAAGCTACCCTGTTGTTACCATAATGGGTCCACGGCAGAGCGGAAAGACGACGCTTGTCCAAGCGCAATTCTCCGCGAATCAATACCGCAATCTGAAGGCGGAGGATGTTTTGTCGGCGGCAAAGGCCGATCCCCGCAGATTCCTGATGAACGGAAGTGCGAACATGGTGATTGATGAAATCCTGCGCTTCCCTTCGCTCCTAACGTACATTCAGGAAATGGTGGACGCGAATCGCATCAAGGGGCGGGATGTCCGCCGAATCGTCAATATTCAGGACCTTGACGCGTTTACGGTGTTCATGCGCCTGCTGGCGGGTCGCGTCGGGGAGCTGCTCAACCTTCCCTGCGTTCGTCGCTTTTTGATTAACACACGGATTTGTTCGCGACTACGTCACTCACAGAAGGCGCGTAGACCTGAGCAAATCCGTGTTGTTACTATCTACGAACCGCGAACCGTGAATATGGTAAATATGGTATAATTCGCGTCATGAAACAGTTTCATGGTCATGTCATTGTAGCCGGCGCGGTTCTCGCGCTGGCTGTTGCTCTGCAGTTGACGGCGGCGCCGGTTGAGTGGGAGTTTCCGCGGCTCGGCAGCTGCCACGAAGGGATGGCGTTCTCCGACGGCGTCACCGGTGTCCTCGTCTGGGGCGGCGGCGACGAGATCCGCCTCACTATCGGGCGCGCCGACCTCTGGGACCACCGCGGCGGATACGAGTGGACCGCCGCCCAAAGCTACACCAACATCGTCGCCGCCGTCGAAAGCGGCGACACCGAGCGGCTCATGGCGCTCTTCAAGAAGGAGACGCCGAAAGGCCAGCCGCGCAACCCCTACATGCTGCCGCTCGGACGCGTCGTCCTGAAAATCCCCGGCACGACGCTGACGCGCGGCGAGCTCGATCCGTTCACCGGAACGGCGTGGATCGACTTTGCCACCGCCGGTGCGACGAACCGCGTCGATATCGCGATGGCGAAGTCGGGCGGCGGTGTCTTCGCGATGAAGTTTCCGAAGGGGGTCGACTATACGGCCAAGACGGTTCCCGCGACGGACTTCCCCGTCTACGACGAAAAGCTGAAGCCGCTCGGCTTCGAGAAGGCGCGTGTGTTCGACACGCAGGACGGATTCGGCGGCCTTCGGTGGAAGCTCCCCGCTGACGATGGGGTGTGGCTCTCCTGGTGCGCGAAGGACGGCGCCGTGGCGGTCAAGACGGGGCGCGGAGTAGACAAGGAGTTCGGAACGGTCCACCCGTTCGACGCCGTTGCCGCGGCGTCGCGCGCGCACTGGGCGAAGTTCTGGGCCGAGGGCGCGCGCGTAAAAGTGCCTGACGCGCAGATCCAGCGCATCTTCGACTACGGCATGTACCGCTTCGGCGCGATGACGGACCCTGACGGCGTTCCCGCCGGACTCCAGGGGCCGTGGCTCGAGGACGACCGGCTCGTTCCCTGGAACGGCGACTACCACTTCAACATCAACGTGCAGGAATGCTACTCGCCCGCCTACCGCGGCGGACACTTCGCGCACCTGAAGCCGCTCTTTAAGATGGTCCTTTCGTGGCGGCCGCGGCTGAGGGAAAACGCGCGTCGGTTCGTCGGCATCGAGGACGGCTACACCCTGCCGCATTCGGTGGATGACCGCGGAGTGTGCATCGGCGGCTTCTGGACCGGCACCATCGACCACGGCTCCACCGCCTGGGTGGCGGCGATGATGATGCGCTACTACCGCTATTCGCGCGACCTCGACTTTCTCCGCGATAGCGCCTATGACTTCATGAAGGGCGCGATGAACGTCTACCTCGCGATGATGGTGGAGGATGGCGGACGGCTCGCGCTGCCGCTCGGTCCCTCGCCGGAGTGGGGCGGCTCGCACGCCAAGGGCTCGGTGGGGCGCAACCCCTCGTTCCAGCTTGCCGCGGCGCACAGGCTTGCGCGCGACCTCGTGGACGCCGCGGCGGCGCTCGGCGAAAAGCCAGATCCGCGCTGGCTCGACGTCATGAAGCGCCTGCCGCGCTACAACGAAGGGCCGTTCGGTTTTCGGCTATTCGGCGAACAGGAGCTCACCGAGTCGCACCGCCACCATTCGCACATGGCGGGGCTCTTTCCGTTTGACGTCGTCGACCTCGCCGACCCCTCCGCGAAGTCCGCCGTCGACCGCACCTACGCCAAGTGGCGCGAGCAGGGCACTTCGTACTGGACCGGCTGGTGCGTCCCATGGGCTGCAGTCCTCGAGCTGCACGTAGGCAACGCCGAGGGCGCGGTCGACAGGCTGCGCGCCTGGGAGAACCACTTCTGCGACAATGGCCACGGCTCGCACCACAACTCGGTGCGGGACGGCTTCACCAAGTGGACTGGCGGCGAGTCGGTGATGCAGATGGACGGCCAGTGTGCGGCGACGGCGGCGGTTCTCGAGATGATGGCTCACGAGGTGAATGGCAAGGTCGAGTTCTTCCGCGGCTGTCCTGATTCCTGGCGCGAGGTCTCCTTCGAGAACCTCGCCCTCTCCGACGGCACCCGCGTCTCCGCCACCCGCGTCGACGGCAAGATCATCCAGGTTCCGGCCCTTGGGGCCCAATGCAGATGAAGACCATGCTCGTAGGATACCGCGCGGGCGATCTCGACGCGAAGGCGCTCGAGGGCGACGTCGTCTGCCATGTCCTCGACGTCTACGACCGCCACGCGATCGAGAAGGCCTGGGGCGCGAAGTGCGTCTGCTCGCCGCACCTGCCGGAAGGGCCGTGGGACCGCGTCCGCTTCCGCACCGGGCCGAAGGTGATGTCCGGTGAGCTCTCGCTCGACCTGCTGCAGGAGATCCACCTGCTCAAGCCGGCGAAGTTCGAGCTCGACTTCGTCGGCCGCGAGCGCGACCGCAACGACCTGCTCGCCAAGATCAAGGACGACCCGGACCGCGTCCGCTCCTTCGCCGCCACCTGGCCGGCCTCGGTGCCCGGCGGTCCGCGGCTGACGTTCACGAGCTTCCCGGGCTGCTTCTGCCACCGCCGGCTCGACGAGGGCGGCCTCGCGCTCGCCGAGGTGGTCTCGCGCGAGCTTGGCCCCGCGCCGCGCGCGCGGCGGCTCACGCTGCTCGACATGGGCGCGGGCTGCGGGCTCGTCGGCTTCCTTGTCGCCTCGGCCGTGCCCGGGATCGCGCTCACGATGGTCGACTCCCACACGCGCGCGGTGGAGGCGGCGCGGCTCAACTCCGCCAACCTCGGCATCCCCGCCGACGTGGTCCTCTCGGACGACGGAACGCCGCCGGAGCTGGACGGCTCGTTCGACGTCTTCGTCGGCAACCCTCCTTATTATAGCGAATACCGCATCGCCGACGTGTTCCTCGCCACCGCGGCCAGGGCGCTGAAGCCGGGCGGCGTCTGCTACATGGTGTGCAAGAACGCGGACGGTCTCCGGCCGGTGCAGCTGCGGCATTTTGCGGAAGTCCAGGTAGTCAACCGCCGCGGCTACGCGGTGCTCAAGTCCCAGAAAGGAAAATAGCGATGCTCAGCTTAGGTTTCAGGCGCCTCAAGGTCTGCGAGGCATTCGGGATACCGGTCTACCTCGACTGGTCGACGATCATCCTCGCGCTGATGTTCCTTCAGCTCGACAACATCGTGCTGTCGCTCGCGCTCGCCGCGGTGCTGCTCGTCTCGATCGTCCTCCACGAGCTCGGCCACTCGCTCACCGCGCGCTGCTTCGGCTGCAACACCAAGGATATCACGCTTACAGTCATCGGCGGCTGCGCGTCGCTCGAGCGGATGCCCTACAAGGCGTGGCAGGAGCTGCTCGTCGCGGCGGCCGGTCCGGCGACGAGCTTCGTCATCGGCGCGGTGATGTGGTTCGCCGCGGTCGCGCTGAACGAGGGCTTTGCCGCCGTGCTGCTTTGGTGCGGAGCACAGCTGAACATCGGCCTCGGGCTCTTCAATCTGCTGCCGGGGTTTCCGATGGACGGCGGCCGCATCTTCCGGTCGCTCGCGAGGTTCTTTACCACCCGGGCGAGGGCGACCTACGTGGCGATGGCGGTTGGCCGCGTCTTTGCCGTGCTGCTCGTCGTGGGACCGCTCCTCGGCGTCACCCACATCTGGATCATCCCCATCGGCGGCTCGTTCATCTTGCGCGCGCTCATCGCCTGGATGATCTGGACCGCGGGCTGGAACGAGTACCAGCTCGCGCTCGCCGAGGAGAACTACCGGTGCTGGACGCAGGCGGACTTCGACGCGCGCGTCTCGCCGCCGCCATACGATCTTTAGCCAAGCAAGGAGGCAATTCATGGTAAGGCAACAGCTGGTGATTGGTGCGGCGCTGCTCGCGGGGGCGGCGATAGGCTTCTGCCTCGCGCCGGAAGGGGAGAAGCGCCCGGCGGAGGCCGAGGCGGAGCCGCAGGCGAAGGCGGCGATCGCCGACCGCGGCGACGAGGCGAGCGTCGCGGCGCTGCGCGCGCGGGTGAAGTCGCTCGAGGCCGAGCTTGCGAAGGCCCGCGCGCAGAAGCCGCTTACCGACATCATCGTCGGCAACGTGCCGGCGAGGGAGGAGGCGGTGTCGCGCGACGAGGTGCCGCGGCGCGGTCCCGAGCGCTTCCGCGCGGAGATGGAGCGGCTCAAGAAGGAGGAGCCCGAGCGCTACCGCGAGATCGTCGCCAACATCGAGAACTTCCGCCGCCGCGGCGCCGAGCGCCGCCAGGCGAAGATCGACTACCTCACCTCCATCGACACCGCCGGGATGAGCGAGCCGGCGAAGGCTGTCCACGAGACGCTCAAGGCCGCGCTTGCGCGGCGCACCGCTATCGACGCCGAGCTCGGGGTGGAGGACATCACCGACGAGCGGCGCGAAGAGCTGATGGGGCAGATGCGCGACGCCGAGCGCGAGATCAGGCGGCTCAACCGCGCGGAGCGGGCGAACCTGCTTGGTTCCGTCGCCGCGGCGGTCGGCATGGAAGGGGACGCGGCGACGGAGTTCGTGCAGGCGGTCAGGGAAGTCATCGAGGCAACCGACTCCGGTTTTGGCGGCCACCACGGCCCGCCGCCGCCGCCGCCCGGGAACTGAGCGATGAAGGTCGTAATCGAGGAGAGCTGGCACCGGGAGCTCGCCGGCGAGTTCGAGGAGCCGTACTTCGCCGAACTCGCGGAATTCGTGCGCGGCGCCTACCGCCGCGGACCGTGCTATCCGCCGCCTGGGCTTATCTTCAACGCCTTCGCTCAGACGCCGTTCGACGCGGTGAAAGTGGTTATCCTCGGCCAGGACCCGTACCACGAGCCAGGCCAGGCGCAGGGGCTGGCGTTCTACGTGCCGCCCGAGGTGACGCCGCCGCCATCGCTTCGGAACATCGCGAAGGAGCTTGGCCACATGCCGGACCTCATGTCCTGGGCGCGGCAGGGGGTGCTGCTCCTCAACGCCACCTTGACCGTCGCCGCGCACCAGGCGGGCTCGCACCAGGGCCGAGGCTGGGAGCGGTTCACCGACGCGGTGGTGCGCGCGCTCGCCGAGCGGCGCGAGCACCTGGTCTTCATCCTCTGGGGCTCCTACGCGCAGCGGAAGGGGGCGATCGTCGACCGCTCCCGCCACTGCGTGATCGCCTCGGCCCACCCCTCGCCGCTCTCCGCCAGCCGCGGTTTCTTCGGCTCGCGGCCCTTCGCCCGCGCCAACGAATACCTCGCCGCCCACTCCATCGCCCCGGTCGAGTGGTGACCCCCACGGATTACAAATCCCTAATTCTTCGCACAGGTAGGCCGTAGGAGGCGACCTTTGTCCACAGGGCCGGGATGGCGTCGCGCCATCCCGGCCCGTCCTGCATATTTTGACTTTTTTGCAGATTCCCCCTTGACTTTT
>SFPL01000107.1 GCA_004551905.1 Lentisphaeraceae bacterium | reverse complement strand
CGTAGTCAGGCATTCCCTTGACGGCGGCCTCGATGGCGGAGAGCTTGTCGCCGTAGTCAGGCAGGTTGTCGATGGCCGTGCTGATGGCTTCGAGCTGTGAGCTGTAGTCCGGCAGGGCCTTGACGGCATCCTCCAGGAGGCCAAGCTTCTCCTCCAGTGACAGCGTCTGCGCCTTGACCGCGGCCTCGATGGCCTCCAGCTTGGTCTTGAGGGTGGTGTTCTGGTCGTCGAGGACGCCCTTGATCTGGTCCAGCTTCTCCCCAAGGCCCTCGCCGAGGTTGTCGATGGCGGTGACAAGATTCTCCGCCAGCTCCTCCTGCTTGAGGGTCTGGTTGTCGACCGCGGCGGTGAGCAGGTCCAGCTTGCCCTCCAGCGACAGCGTCTGCGCCCTCATCGCGGCCTCGATGGCCGCCAGCCTGGTGTCGAGGGTGGCCTTCTGGTCGGCGAGGACGCCCCTGATCAGATCCAGCTTCCCCTCCATCGAGAGGGTCTGCGCCTTGAGCGCCGCCTCGATGGCGACGAGCTTGGTCTCGAGTGTGGTGTTGACCGAGCTGAGGACATCGCGGATGGCCTGGAGCTTGTCCTGCTGGTCGGAGTTCATCCTGTCGATGGCGGCCGCGAGTTTAGCGATGGCCTCCTCGTTCTTGAGGGAGCCCCTGTCGATGGCCTCCACCACCTTGGTGAAGTCGTTGGTCACCGACACGCTCATCGTGTAGTTGATCTCTGGCGCGTCCTCCTGGCATGAGGTGAGGAACGCGGGTGCCGCCAACAGCATGGTGACGGCGAGCGGAATGAGTTTTATCCGTTTCATAAGTCTTTGGCCCCTCCTTGACCCTCCGCGCGGGGAGGGAACGCTGCCGGGGCGCGGGCGTTCGTGTTGTTATTGCGTTACTTCTTACTCTTTGACCACGGTGATTGTCACTCTGCGGCCCTCTGCCGACGGCTTGCCGTTCCTCGCCCCGATGGCGGTCGCGGGCCGCAGGTCGCCGGCGGGGAGTCCCTCGCCGACGAGGATCTCGACCACGCGGCGGAGGCGGCGCTCGGAGAGGCGGACGTTGTAGTCCTCGCCGCCCGGCGTGCTGGCCTCGGCCACGAGGGCGAGCCTCTCGCCGCGGACGCTCCGGGCGAAGGCCCTCAGGCGCTCGGCCTCGGCGCCGCCCACATGGGTGCTGTTGTGGTCGAACTGCACGAAATGCGACGCAGGGGCGGCGGAGGCCACGGCCTCGGCCTCGGCCCTGGCCCTGCACTCCTCGCAGTCGGAGAGGAGGCCCTGGAGGTCGGCGTTCTGCGTCTCCGCCAGGCGGAGCGCCTCCTCGGCCTCGTCGGCGCGCGCCCTGGACCGGTCGGCCTCAAGACGCAGGGCGTCCAGGCGGCCGCCAAGCGCGGAGATCTCGCCCTCGTAGTAGGCGCGCTGCACCCTGGCGCGGCTTGGCACGAGGTTGTAGCGCAGGGTGACAAGGGCGAAGGCGTACCCCTTCGGGGCTATGTCCCCGCGGTTCAGGAGCCAGTCCATCTCCCCCTTCAGCCCGACGGTGAGGCGGCGGCCGAGGTCGGCCTCGACGTGGAGCGAGGCGGGGATGTAGAATGTGTTGAACCTCTCGTGGCGGTTCGTCGTGCGGACGTTGCCCGTGATCGTTATCGCGTCGTCGTTGCTGATGGACGCGCCGCCGGTGAGCGGGGTTGTCTGGCCGCCCTGCGTCAGGGTGTTGCTGAAATGGATGCCGTACTCGTTGCCGCGCCCGAAGGTGTAGCCCGCGCCCGTCCCGGCCCAGATGTTGAGCCACTGCGCCCGGCGCTCCGGCCATATCTCCATGAGGTTGAGGCCCACGCCGAGCTTGGCGTTGTGGAGGTTCATCATGTAGTTGCCGTAGGCCTTCACGGGCATGGTCTCGGCGTCGAGCGCCGAGAGGCGCTGCTCGCGGCGGTAGCGCGACCAGATGTACTCGGCTCCCACGCGCACCCATGGGCGGATGGTGAAATCGACTCCGCCGCCGGCCGCCGCCGACTGCCTGTAGCTCCTCTTCGCGTCGAGGTTCCGGTACCACACGCCGGTGGCCCAGGACAGCCCGCCCTGCGTGTAGACGCTCCACGTGCGGTGGCGCAGCTCGCTGTTCAGATCCCGCGGCGGCGTAAGGACGATCTCGCCGCCCGCGGCCAGATCCTGTGCGCCTCCCCGCCCGGCAGCACACGCCTGCGCCTGCGTCATCGCCTGCGTCTGCGTCATCGCCTGTGCGCCTCCCTGGCCGGTAGTCCGCGCCTGCGTACCGCTCTCGCCGGAAGCCTGCGCCTGTGCGCCGACGGTGACGACCGTGGTGAGCAGCGCCGTCAGACACACTCTTGCCCATCGGCCGCCGAGCGGCCGAATGAGAGGTTTAGTT
>SFPL01000106.1 GCA_004551905.1 Lentisphaeraceae bacterium | reverse complement strand
GGGTGGAGGTCATCCTTCAGAAGCTACTCGCCAGGGGGATCGCCCTCGCGCTCGACGAACTGCCCCACAGGTACGTCTCGCGCGAGTTCCTGACGCTTTGAATTGCAACGGGCGGTCGGGCGGCCCGCAGAATGCGTCCGATCTGTCCCCGTCGGCATCCCGTCGGGTGGTTTGTCATGCCCTGAACAGGCGGTGCGGCAGGGTCTCGTCGCGCAAAACCGCTTACAAATGTCCACGGCGGCTCGGCGCAGCCGAGACGACGGGGGTATTTGTAATCCGTGGTGCAGGGTTGTGCTGGTGGCGGATTTGCCGCCTTTTTGGTATAATCCGCTTTCAAAGGAGAGAAAGAGGCAGATGAAGGAATTCCAGCAGAACCTGGTGGCGGCGTGGCGTGATTACGCGGTCGGCAAGATCGACGCCAAGACGCTGAAGGGGGCTTCGGCCGGCTTTGGCATCTACGAACAGCGCAACGGCAAGGCGATGATGCGCGTACGGCGCGTGGCGGGGCAGGTCACGACCGGCGACCTGCGCGCAGCGGCGGCGATCCTTCGCCGCCACGGCGGCGATTTCGCTCATCTCACCACCCGCCAGGACCTCCAACTTCACGGCATCCCCGCGACGGAGGTCCCTGCCGCGCTCGAAGCTTGCGAAGCGGCCGGCTTCCGCTTCCGCGGCGGCGGCGGCGACACCTTCCGCAATACGCTGGTGAGCTCCTATTCGGGACTGTCCGCCGATGCGGTCTTCGACGTCGCCCCCTACGCCCGCGCCCTCTCGGACGCGTTCTACGGCTTCGACCTCGCCTACGGCCTGCCGCGCAAGCTCAAGATCGGCTTCGCGGATCGTCCCGCGGACGCCGTGATCGCCCAGTCCAACGACCTCGGCTTCGTCGCGAAGAAGACAGCGGACGGCGCGCCGGTCTTCGAGACGTATCTCGCCGGCGGGGTCGGCTTTAAGCCGCGGCTGGGGCTGAAGCTCTTCGACGCGCTGCCCGCCGCAGAGTGCATCCGCGTGGCGATGGCGCTCACGGCGCTCTTCCACGACAAGGGCTGCCGCACGAACCGCTGCCATGCGCGCATCCGCTTTCTCCGCGACGACTTCGGAGACGAGGGGCTGGTTCGGCTCTTCCGCGAATACTACGCCAAAGTCCCCGCCGACGCGCCGCGAGCCGACGCGCCGGCCGGAGAGCCGCCGCCTGCGACGGCCTTCCCCGAGACGGCGGCCGGCGACGGCTTTGAGGTCTGGCGCAAGCTTGCCGTCTCGCCGCTCGCGCACGGGCTCGTGGCCGTGCGCATCTTCGTGCCGTTCGGCAACTTCACTGCGGACGAGCTCGATGCGTTCGCAGCGGCGATGGA
The DNA here is from genome assembly GCA_004551905.1 of Lentisphaeraceae bacterium. Lineage (GTDB taxonomy): Bacteria > Verrucomicrobiota > Kiritimatiellia > RFP12 > UBA1067 > UBA1067. The sequence goes on along the minus strand of SFPL01000106.1, from coordinate 5,780 downwards.
GCCGTTCAACGCCACCCGCTTCGAGATCCTCCCCACGCTCGACCTCGGCGTCGCCGTGCCGGAAGCGCAGTTGCCGGGGCTTTACGCGACGCTGCTCGGCATGGGCCGCGACTACGTGGCGAGGAGCTTCGTCGGCAACATCCGCACCTGCATCGGCTGCAAGGTCTGCAAGAGCGGCCTCACCGACGCGCCAGAGGTGGGACGCCTGGCCGGGGAGTATTTCGACGCCCGGTACCGCCCGCTCGACACGGCGGAGAAGCTCGCCGTGGCGCGGGCGCTGCTCGACGACGTGCGCATCAGCGGCTGCCCCAACGCCTGCACGAACCAGCCGCTCGCGCGCTTTGGCTTCGCCGGGCGCAAGCTGAACGGGGAGGATGCGGAGACGGCGTACACGCCCGGCTCCACGTCCCCGGCCATGCTCGGCGCCGTGGACAAGGACGTCCCGACGATCTCTAAGGCCGACTTCCCCGCCTTCCTCGAGCAGCGCATTTGCGCGGCGCTGAAGGCCTAGGGGACGGGACTGCCCGGCAATCCATTCGGCGGCGCGACGGGACGTCGGGCCCGACCAGATAAAACAACAAAGGAACATCATGGCTGAAATCAACGACGTCGTGGTCGCCGACCGGTTCAAATGGTCCGACCTGTACAAGAAGGAGGACTGGCTCTCGATCTGGGGCGCCTTCCTGATCATCTCCATCGCGGCGGTGGGCGTGCTCACGGGCGCCTACGACTTCGCGGCCGCGAAGTTCGCCAAATGGGGCTTCTCCGCGGGCGAGTTCAGCGATCCCGCGAAGTTCAAGGGCCTGCTTTCGATCTTCACGGGATCGGTCTGGGCGAAGCTCGGCCTCACCTTCGCGGCGCTCGCGACGGTCTTCACGGTCGGCAACAAGCTGGAGGGCAAGAAGGCCGGCAAGTACCTAGTGGCCTTCACGGCGTTCTTCGCGCTCGTGTGCGTCGTGCGCGTCCTCTCCGCGGAGCTGACATTCAACCGCTATCTCGAGTACGCCTTCTGGGCGCTGCTGCTGGGCCTCGCGATCAGCAACACGGTCAAGACGCCCGAATGGCTGAAACCCGCGCTCCGCACCGAGTTCTACATCAAGACCGGCCTCGTCATCCTCGGCGCGCAGGTCCTGTTCTCGAACATCCAGAAGTTCGGCCTCTACGGCCTCGGCATCGCGTGGGGCGTCACGCCGATCGTCATCATCTTCATGTGGTGGCTCGGCGTGAAGGTGCTCAAGATTCATAACAAGCCGCTCGTGATCACGATCGCGGCCGCGACCTCGGTCTGCGGCACGTCCGCGGCCATCGCCGCCGCCGCGGCAGCGAAGGCCAAGAAGACGGATCTCGCGTTCGCCGTCGGCACTTCGCTGATCTTCACGGTGCTGATGATGGTCGGGATGCCCTTCTTCATCAAGCTCGTGCACATCGACGCGATGGTCGGCGGCGCGTGGATCGGCGGCACGGTGGACTCCACCGGCGCGGTCGTCCTCGCCGGACAGGCTCTGGGCGATGTCGGCGGGCAGGTCGCCGCGCTCGTCAAGATGATCCAGAACATCCTCATCGGCTTCGTCGCGCTCGGCATCGCCGTCTTCTTCACGACGAAGGTCGACCGCTCCGCGGCCGACGGGCAGAAGGTCGGCGTCGGCGAGATCTGGCAGCGCTTCCCGAAGTTCATCCTCGGCTTCATCGCCGCCTCGATGATCTTCTCCTTCATCATGCAGCCGACCTTCGGCATCGAGGAGACGAACAAGGTCATCAAGGCCCTCAAGGAGTACCAGAACTGGGCGTTCGTGCTCGCGTTCACCTCGATCGGCCTCGAGACGAACTTCAAGGAGCTCTGCGGACAGGTCCAGGGGGGCAAGCCCTTCCAGCTCTACATCGTCGGCCAGGTCTTCAACCTGATCCTGACCTTCGTCATCGCCTGGCTGCTGCTCTGCGGCAAGATCTTCCCGGTGCCCACGATCGCGGCCTGAAGTCCTTCGGATGAAGCTCTCGAGCAAGATCACCTACGCGACGCTGGTGGCGGCCCTCGCCGCCAGCGTCTACGTGATGGTGCGCCACCTCGGCCTGATCGAGGGGCTCGACTTCGGCCCGGGGCAGTATTACTACACCGACATCCCCGACTGGCCGCGCTATTTCTCGTCCGCCGGCGTGGCGGACGCGCCGCCGGTCTGGGTCTGCTACGCGCTGTTCGCGGCGTGGGGCTTGCTGGCCTACTGGCTCTGGCGCGCAGTCGAGCGGCGGACGCTCCCCGTCGGCGGCGATTCGCCCCTGTCCGTCCCGCCGTCCGCCGCATCGTTGCCGGCCCCCGCGCCAGGCCAGTCCGCCGCGCCGTTTCCGCTCTTTCTCGCGCCGGGCGCCACCGCCTTGGTGGTCGGCGCCGGACGTGTCGCCGCGCGCAAGGCGGAGACGCTGCGGAGCTTCGGCCTCGCCGTCGAGACCTGTTCGCCGGAGCGCTTTGAAGCTTCCGTCGTCGGGAATTTCACGCTGGTCGTCGCCGCGACTGCGGACGCCGCCGTCAACCGCGCCGTGTACGACGCCTGCCGCGCCGCGCGCGTGCTGGTCAACGTCGTCGACGACCCCGCGCTGTGCAGCTTCTATTTCGGCGCCGTCGCCCGGAAGGGCCCGCTCACGCTCGCCGTCTCCGGCGGCGGAAAGTGCCCGGTCGCCGCGCAGCTGCTCCGCGACCGGGCGCGTCCGCTGCTGACCGATCGTCTCGCCGCCGCCGCCGAACGGATGGGACGCGAGCGGGAAACGTGGAAACAAAGGTTGCCGGAGCCGGGAGCGCGCGCCGCCGCCATGCGAAAGGAACTCGAAAAATGCTGAGAGGACGTCGTCTGCGCCGTTCCACCGCGCTGCGCGAGATGCTGCGCGAGCACACACTGCGGATCGAAGATCTAATCTGCCCGCTTTTCATCGCCGAAGACGAGTCGGCGGCCGGACCCGTGCCCTCGATGCCGGGCGTCAAACGCCATTTCGTCGGTCGGCTGGACGGTGTGCTCGACGAAATCGCCTGCCTCGGCCTGCGGGGCGTCATCCTGTTCGGAATTCCGGCGCGCAAGGACGCCTGCGGATCGGGCGCGTCGGATCCAGACGGCGTCGTCTGCCGCGCGATCCGTGCCATCAAGGCCCGCCTGCCGGAGCTGGTCGTCATCGCCGACGTCTGCCTCTGCGAATACACCGACCACGGCCACTGCGGCCTCGTCCGCGACGGACAGATTCTCAACGACGAGACGCTGCCCGCGCTTGCCGCCGCCGCCGTCGCCTACGCCCGCGCTGGGGCGGATATAGTCGCGCCGAGCGACATGATGGACGGACGCGTGGCGGCGATCCGCGCCGCGCTCGACGCCGCCGGACTGGCCGAGACGCCGATTATGGCCTACAGCGCCAAGGCGGCGTCCGCCTACTACGGCCCGTTCCGCGATGCCGCGGCTTCGGCGCCCGGCTTCGGCGACCGTCGGACCTATCAGATGGACGGCGCCAACGGACGCGAGGCCATGCGCGAGATTGCCGCCGACATCGCCGAAGGGGCCGATCTCGTGATCGTCAAGCCGGCGCTTGCGTACATGGACGTGCTCAAGGAGGCCGCGCGGCGCTTCGACGTGCCGATGGTCGCCTACAACGTGAGCGGCGAGTACGCGATGGTCAAGGCCGCCGCGGCGAACGGCTGGATCGACGAGCGTCGCGTGGTGCTGGAGAACCTGCTTGGGTTTAAGCGGGCGGGCGCGCAGCTGATCATTTCTTACCATGCGCCGGACGTGGCGCGCTGGCTTGGGGCATGACCAACGAGGAACTATACGCGGCTGCTAGGAGGCTGATGCCGGGCGGGGTCAATTCGCCCGTGCGCGCGTGCCTGCGCACCGGGGTCGCGCCGCGCTTCGTGACGGCGGCGAAGGGCAGCCGGATCGTCGACGCCGAGGGCGTGGAATACGTCGATTTCGTCGGCTCCTGGGGTCCGGCGATCCTCGGTCACGCCCATCCTGCCGTCGTCGCGGCCGTGCGCGAGGCCTGCGGCCAGGGCCTTACCTTCGGGGCGCCGACGGCGCGCGAGACGGAGCTCGCCGAGCTCGTGCGCACGCTGATGCCGTCGATGGAGAAACTGCGCATGGTCTCGTCCGGCACCGAGGCGGTCATGAGCGCGATCCGCACGGCTCGCGGCTTCACGCGGCGCGACGACGTCATCAAGTTCGCCGGCTGCTACCACGGCCATTCCGACGGCATGCTGGTGAAGGCAGGGTCCGGCGCGCTCACCCACGGCGAGCCCGATTCGGCCGGCGTGCCGGCCGACGTCGCTCGGCATACGCTCGTGGCCGAATACAACGACCTCGCCTCGGTCGAGGCGATCTTCGCGGCGCACCCGGATTCCGTCGCCGCCGTTATCGTCGAACCGGTCGCGGCGAACAACGGCGTCATCCTGCCCGCGCCGGGCTTCCTTGCCGGCCTGCGTGAACTGACAACGCGCTACGGCGCGCTGCTCGTCTTCGACGAGGTGATCACCGGCTTCCGGCTGGCGCTCGGCGGCGCCCAGGCCTACTACGGGGTGACGCCAGACCTCTCCACCCTCGGCAAAATCGTTGGCGGCGGACTCCCCGCCGCCGTCTACGGCGGACGCGCCGACGTCATGGCCATGGTCTCGCCCGAGGGCCCCGTCTACCAGGCCGGGACGCTCTCCGGCAATCCGCTCGCCACGGCGGCAGGCATCGCGACGCTCTCAATCCTGCGGGAAGACCCCGACATCTACCGCCGGCTCGCCGAAAAGGGCGCCGCGCTGGCCGAAGGGCTTCGCCGCGCGGGACGCGGCCGGATCGAGGTCACTCAGGTCGGCTCCCTGCTCGGTATTGACTGGCACGGCGACGACGCCGGCTTCTCCGCGTTCTACCGCCATCTGCTCGCCTGCGGCGTCTATGTCGCGCCCTCGCCCTGCGAGGCGATCTTCCTCTCCGACGCGCATACCAGAGAGGATCTCGAACGGATGGTCCAGGCGGCGGAGGGCTTCTTCAGTCGCGCACGGAGGTGACGTCATGGGGCTGGTTGTGCGAGGCGAAAGCTGGAAGACGCTCGGCGCGGCTTTTCACGACGCGGAGATCGAGCTGGCTCCGCCGCCCGGCGGACAGTATGTCGTCCTTTCGACTTGCAACCGCAAGGAGATGTTCTGCTGGGAGGCGCCGCATGGCGTTCGCCGGCCGCAGGAGTCCGCCGCCGCACTCGCCTATCTCTACCGCATCGCCGCCGGTCTTGAGTCGATGGTGCTGGGCGAATATCAGATTCTCGGCCAGGTCCGGGAGGCCTTCGCGGCGGCGCGGGCGGAGGGACATGTCGGCAAGGAGCTCGACCGAATCTTCCGGGATGCGATCAGCTGCGCGAAGCGGGTGAAGACCGAACTCGACCTCGGAGCCGTGCCGCCTTCGGTCTGCCGCGCGGGCATGGACGAGGTCGAGCGCCGAACCGGCTGCCGCGGCAAACGCGTGTTCGTGATCGGCAGCGGTCGCACCGGCACGCTCGCGGCGGAACTCGCCGCCGCCCGCGGAGCGGCGGCGATCGCCATCTGCAACCGCAGTCCGGAGCGGGCGCTGGACCTCGCCCGCCGCCTCGGCGCCCGCGTCGTTCCCTACGAATCGCGCTATCAGGAGATCGCCGCCAGCGACATCGTCATTTCCGCCACGGCTTCGCCGCATACGGTGGTCGCCGCCGACCGTCTGATCTTGACCAGGCCCACGCTGCTGCTCGACCTCGCCTCGCCGTGCGACGTCGAGCCTGCCGTCGCCCAACATCCGCTCGCC
>SFPL01000105.1 GCA_004551905.1 Lentisphaeraceae bacterium | reverse complement strand
CCCCAAAGCGGAATCTCCCGCTGAAGCCCGCTTTACAAACCCAATCCGAAACTGCTATACTACCAACATCAAGCAAGAAAGCATCGTCGGCACAGGGCTACGCAACGAGTGTTGCACTGGCTACTGGCTGGCGGGCCTGATTTGTCGGGTTGACTCGCAACCGTTTGAGGGTGTTGTCTTCTGGGCGGGAGGGCGGATGGCTCTTACCGCCCCGAAGACTTGTAATTTCTGGAAGAGCACCAGTCGCACTTGACTCCGAGGCCCGGGTTGTGGTATTATTTGCCACCAATCGGCGTCGCGGCGCCGCCAGAAGGTTTCGCTGCAGGCGACAAACAGACAAGGAGAGGACAAGAAAATGGCACAGACAGTGTTCACCCACAATGGTTTCCCCAAGGTCGGCATCCGCCCGATCATCGACGGCCGCCGGCGCGGCGTCAGGGAGTCGCTCGAGGACCAGACCATGGAGATGGCCAAGGCCGCCGCAAAGCTCATCTCGGAGAACCTGCGCTATCCGGACGGCACGCCCGTCCAGTGCGTCATCGCCGACACGACGATCGGCGGCCGCTTCGAGGCGGCGATGTGCGCGAACAAGTTCCGCGACAACAACGTGGGCGTCTCGCTCTCGGTTACGCCGTGCTGGTGCTACGGCACCGAGACAATGGACCTCGACCCGCAGATGCCGAAGGCCGTCTGGGGCTTCAACGGCACCGAGCGCCCCGGCGCCGTCTACCTCGCCTGCATGCTCGCCGGCTACGCGCAGCGCGGCATGCCCGCCTACGGCATCTACGGCCACGAGGTGCAGAACCGCGACGAGTCCTCGAAGATCCCCGCCGACGTCGCCGAGAAGATTCTCCGTTTCGCCAAGGCAGGTCTCGCCGTCGCGATGATGAAGGGCAAGAGCTACCTCTCCATCGGAACTTCCGCGATGGGCATTGCGGGCTCGTTCGTGGACGTCAACTTCATGCAGGACTACCTCGGCATCGCCCCGGAGAACATGGACGAGTGCGAGATCCTCCGCCGCATGGAGGAGGGCATCTACGACAAGGAGGAGTACAAGAAGGCGATCGCGTGGATGCGCAAGAACCTCAAGGAGGGCAAGGACTACAACCCCGCCAAGATCCAGAAGTCGCGCGCCGAGAAGGACAAGGACTGGGAGTTCATCGCCAAGATGGCGATCATCGTCCGCGACATGATGGCCGGCAACCCCAAGCTGAAGGAGATGGGCTTCGGCGAGGAGGCGGTCGGCCGCAACGCCATCGCCGGCGGCTTCCAGGGCCAGCGGCAGTGGACCGACCACTGGCCGAACGGCGACGTCGCCGAGGTGATGTGCAACACGTCGTTCGACTGGAACGGCAAGAAGATGCCGCAGATCCTCGCGACCGAGAACGACTCGCTCAACGGCATCTGCATGCTGCTGATGTGGCTCCTCACCAACAAGGCGTCGATGTTCGCCGACGTGCGCACCTACTGGAGCGACGCGGCGGTTAAGCGCGCGACCGGCAAGGGGCTTCCCAAGGACGCCAAGGCGGGCATCATCCACCTGCTCAACTCCGGCTCCTGCTGCCTTGACGCGGCGGGCGAGATGAAGGAGAAGGGCAAGGCCGTCTTCAAGAACTGGTGGGACGTCACCCAGAAGGACATCGACGCGACGCTGAATGCGACGAAGTGGGTGCCGGCGGGCGTCGAGTACTTCCGCGGCGGCGGCTTCTCGAGCTCGTTCCTGACGCCGAAGGGGATGCCGCTGACGATGACGCGCATCTCGATCGTCAAGGGCCAGGGCCCCGTCCTCCAGATCGCCGAGGGCTGGTCGGTCACGCTCGACCCGAAGCAGCAGAAGACGCTCATGGAACGCACCAACCCGGAGTGGCCGTGCACGTGGTTCACGCCGCGGCTCACCGGCAAGGGCTTCTTCAAGGACGTCTACTCGGTGATGAACGCCTGGGCCGCGAACCACGGCGCGATCGCCTACGGCCACATCGGCGCCGACCTCATCACGCTCGCGTCGATGCTCCGCATTCCGGTCGCCATGCACAACGTGCCTGAGGACAAGGTGTTCCAGCCGCACTGCTGGGGCCTCTTCGGCACGTCCGACGACCCGACGGGCGCGGACTACCGCGCGTGCGCGAACTTCGGTCCGCTCTACGCGACCAACAGGTAAGGCCGACGATGCCGCTTCTCGCCCAGGCCGCAGCGATTTCGCAGGCGCTGTCCATCCTGGCGGCGCCCGCGTCGCCGAGGCTGGACTTCGCGACCGTCGTGCGCGAGGAGCGGCAGGTCTCGCCGGGCGTTTCCGTGATCTCGCTGCGCGTCCCCGAGACGCCGTGCGAGGTGAGGATGGCGAAGTTCGACCTCGCCGCCGACCCGAAGCTGAAGCTCAGGTTCGTGCTGGGGAAGGAGGGCAGGGCCACGCGCCTCACGCCCGAGGCGCTGGCGAAGAAGGCGGCCCGCGAATCCGGCGGCAAGCCGGTCGCCGCGCTCAACGGCGACTTCTTCCTCTACGAGAAGGGCGCCAAGGACGGCAAGCCGGCCGAGCCGGCGCGTCCGTTCGGGATCACCCTCGTCGACGGCAGGCTCGAGGAGATCGGCTGCTGGGGACCGTCTGGCTACGAGGTTGTCGGCCGCCGCGCCGACGGTTCGCTCGGTTTCGGCAAGCTCTCGTCGAAGGGCAAGGGCGCTGAATTCAGGGCGTTCATGGACGGCGCGGAGCTGGTCGACGCCATCCGCGTCTGGAACCGTCCGCTCCAGAACGGCAAGGTTATCGACGGCAAGAACCACGTCTGCTATCCAAATGACGATCAGAAGAACTATCCGCGCTCGATCGTCGGCCTCGGCACAAACTTGGTGGTGTTTCTCGTCGCCGATGCGCGGCAGCTCGGCTGGTCGCTCGGGATGCCGTCCATGCACGCGGCGGAGATTCTCAGGCGCGAGGGTTGCACCGACGCTGGGCAGTTCGACGGCGGCGGCTCCACCGCGCTCTGGGTCGAAGGCGAATATCTCAACCGGCCGAGCGACGGCAGGCCGCGCGCCGTGGCCAACGGTCTCGTGATTACCCGATGAAGCTCTACGTCGCCACCCACAACGAGCACAAGCTCCGCGAGATTTCCCAGATCCTGCCGAAGTTCGAAATCGTCGCCGACGACCCCGCCGGCGTCGTGGAGGACGCGCCGGACTTTGCCGGCAACGCGCTCATCAAGGTGCGGGCGATCGCGTCGCGACACCGCGGCGAGTGGTGCATGGCGGACGATTCCGGGCTTGAGGTCGCCGCGCTCGGCGGCGCGCCGGGGGTGAGGAGCGCGCGCTACGCGGGCGAGCCGACGAGTACGCCCGCGAACAACGCGCTTCTCCTCAAGAACCTCGAAGGCATCGCGGACCGCCGCGCCAACTTCACCTGCGCGGTGGCGCTCGTCGGGCCAGACGGCCGCGAGCACGTCGTCTTCGGCCGCGTCTTCGGCCGCATCGCCCTCGCTCCGAGCGGCGCGGAGGGCTTCGGCTACGACCCGCTCTTCGTGCCGGACGGATTCGAGAAGAGTTTTGCGGAGCTTTCCGCCGCCGAGAAGAACGCGATCTCCCACCGCGGACGCGCGCTCGCGGAGGCGCGGCGGATTCTCGCCGGCGAAGGAGCGGACTGATTTTCAAGTATGAGAAAGGAAGCATCAAGATGAGTAAAATCATCCCCTACAAGACCTACCTCGGCGAAGACGAAGTGCCGAAGTTCTGGTACAACATGCGCGCGGACATGAAGAAGAAGCCCGCTCCGCTCATCGTGCCCGCCACCGGCAAGCCCTGCACCGCCGAGGACCTCGAGCCGGTGTTCTGCAAAGAGCTGGTCCGCCAGGAGCTGGACAACGACACCGCCCAGTTCGAGATCCCCCGCGAGATACGCGACTTCTACCGCATGTTCCGTCCCTCGCCGCTCGTGCGCGCGTACTTCCTCGAGAAGGCTCTCGGCACCCCGGCGAAGATATACTACAAGTTCGAGGGCAACAACACCTCCGGCTCGCACAAGCTCAACTCGGCCGTCGCCCAGGCGTACTACGCCAAGGCGCAGGGGCTCAAGGGCGTGACCACCGAGACCGGCGCGGGGCAGTGGGGCACGGCGCTCTCGATGGCCTGCTCGTTCTTCGGCCTCGACTGCAAGGTCTTCATGGTGAAGTGCTCCTACGAGCAGAAGCCGTTCCGCCGCGAGGTGATGCGCACCTACGGCGCGGAGGTGACGCCGTCGCCGTCGATGACCACCGAGGTCGGCAAGCTCATCAACGCCGAGCACCCCGGCACCACCGGCTCGCTCGGCTGCGCGATCTCCGAGGCGGTGGAGACGGCGGTGAAGAACCCGGGCTACCGCTACGTGCTCGGGTCGGTGCTCAACCAGGTTCTCCTGCACCAGTCCATCATCGGCCTCGAGGCGCACGCCGCCTTCGAGAAGCTCGGCGAGTATCCGGACGTGATCATCGGCTGCGCCGGCGGCGGCTCCAACCTCGGCGGGCTCATCGCTCCGTTCATGGGCGAGAAGCTGCGCGGCGAGCGCGACTGCCGCATTGTCGCCGTCGAGCCGGCGAGCTGCCCGTCGTTCACCCGCGGCGCCTACGCCTACGACTACTGCGACACCGGCCGCATCTGCCCGCTCGCGAAGATGTACACCATCGGCGCGGACTACATCCCCTCGCCGAGCCACTCCGGCGGGCTCCGCTTCCACGGCATGAGCTCCACGCTGTCGGAGCTCTATGACCAGAAACTCATGGAGGCCGTCTCGGTGAAGCAGACCGACGTCTTCGCCGCCGCGGTGCAGTTCGCCCGCGTCGAGGGCATCCTGCCCGCGCCGGAGTCCAGCCACGCCATCCGCGCGGCGATCGACGAAGCGCTGAAGTGCAAGGCCGAGGGGCGCGAGGAGACGATCCTCTTCGGACTCACCGGCACCGGGTACTTCGACCTCATCGCCTACCAGGCGTTCAACGACGGGCGGATGGAGGACTGCGAGCCGACCGACGAGGACATCCGGATCAGCCTCGAGAAGCTGCCCAAGGTCAAGGAGTAGGCTTCGGAAATGACAGGCGCGTTTCTAATCGCGGCGGCTCTTTCCGCCGCGACCAATTCCGTTCAGGAGCTCCAGCCGGTCGAGGTCTGGGGCGAGCGGCTGGTCGCCGCCGCCGTCAGTCCGGCGGATGCGCCCTGGCGAGGCGCGAACGCTGCGTTTGCGGCGCGCGAGCAGGGTCCGGCGGGCGGGCTCGTCGACCTCAGCGTCAACGCCGGCGCGTTCTCCGAGTCCGGACTCGTCCTCGCCGGCGCGCCGCTCCGCAACGCCCACACCGAGCACTTCAACGCCGACCTGCCGATCCCCTCGGCGTGGATCGGCGGCGTGGACGTGCCGACCGCGCTCGACCTCGCGCGGCGGACTGCCGGGCACACCGCCGGCGCGCTTGCGCTCGAGCTTTCCGCGCCGTTGGGACGCGAGGGCTCCGTCACTGCCGGCGCCGGTCTGCGCGGGCTCGCCTTCGTCCGCGCCGACGCGGCGGAGGGTTTTGCGATTTCCGATTCTGTGCGCGGCTGGGCGGGGGCGTTCGTCGACTCGGCGCACGCTGACCGCGTGGACGGCTACGACGACAACTCGCTCTGGCGGGTGGCTGCGGGCGGACGCGTCGGCGCGCTGGCGGAGAACTGGCGCGCGGACCTGCTCGTCGCAGGGTTCTGGCGCGACTTCGGCGTGCGCGGCGCCTACGGCGCGAACGAGAAGTATCCGGCCTGGGAGGAGGACGCCGGAGGCATGCTCTTCGGCTCCTGGAAGTACGACGCCGGCGACGGACAGCCCGCCGAGCTGACGGTGTCCTGGCAGCGCGAGCACGACGTCTACTGGCTCGACCGCTACGACCACGAGTTCTACGAAAACCGTCACACCTCCGACACCGTCGTCCTCCACGGCGCGACGCGGCGCGTCCTCTCGGAGATGTTTTTCGTCGACCTGCGCAGCGACACGCTCTTCGAGATCATCCGCTCTCGGTCGCTCGGCGACCATTCCCGCGTCCAGGAGTCGCTCGCCGCGATCCCCGGCGTCGCCGTCGGCGACTGGGAGTTTTCGCTCGGACCGTCGGCCGACCTCTTCAGCAACTACAACAGCCGCTTTTCCGGAGTCGGCGGAATCGTCTACCGCCTCGACGAGCGCACCCAGGCGCAGCTCTCGTACCGCGAGGCGTATCGCGCGCCGAGCTACACCGAGCTCAACTACGAGTCGCCGTCCTCGCTCGGCAATTCCGGCCTGCCGCTCAAGGGACGCCGCACCGTCGCGCTCGATCTCGTGCGCGAGCGGAGCCAGGAAGGCTCCGGGGGCGTTTTCGCCGAGGGACGCATCGGCGTATTCTACGCGCGCAGCTCCCATCTCGTCGACTGGCTCAAGACCTCGCGGTCGTCGGCGTGGTACGCGACCGACCTGGGCGAAGTCGACATCTTCGGCGCGTCGGGCGAAGGGGAGTGGCGGCTCGGCGGCGGAGTGACGCTGCGCGTGGAGGGAGAGCTCGCGAAGAAGTTCTCCGATGTGGAAGGCTATGCCTCGCGCTACGCGCTCGACTATCCGCTCGCAGGGCTCGTGGGGACGCTCAAGTGGGAGATCGCAGACGGTCTTTCGCTGTCCTGGAGCCAGGGAGTGGAGGTGTGGGAGCGCAATCCGGTCCGGCGCGGCGAACGCGTCCGCAACGTCTCGCGCGCGGAGGCGGGCTGGGAGCTGCCGTTTTTCCGCGGCGTCACCGCCCGGCTCGGCGTGGACGACATCTTCGACCAGGGCTTCGAGGTCTTTCCCGGCCAGTGCGCCGCCGGCATTTCCGCCTACGCGTCGCTGACCTGGAAATGGTAACAACCCCACTGAATACCGGCTGCTGGTTGCTGCACGGATTACAAATCCCTAATTCTTCGCACAGGTAGGCCGTAGGAGGCGACCTTTGTCCACAGGGCCGGGATGGCGTCGCGCCATCCCGGCCCGTCCTGCATATTTTGACTTTTTTGCAGATTCCCCCTTGACTTTTG
>SFPL01000104.1 GCA_004551905.1 Lentisphaeraceae bacterium | reverse complement strand
TGTCCCCGTCGGCATCCCGTCGGGTGGCTTGTCATGCCTTGAACAGGCTGTGCGGCAGGGTCTCGTCGCGCAAAACCGCTTACAAATGTCCACGGCGGCTCGGCGCAGCCGAGACGACGGGGGTATTTGTAATCCGTGCGACTGAGTCGGGGCGGTTGCAAAGGCGGGGGTTCTTTTGGTATAATTGTGGGGAATCCGGCGGTCTGTCCCGCTCGGAGGCGAGATTTCACCAAAACAAGCGAAAGGAAAAACAACAAATGAACATCAACCGCAGAAACTTCCTGTTCGGCTCGACGGCTGCCGCCGCGCTTGCCGGATGCGCGACGAACAAGGTCGGGCTCAGGGACCTCAAGCCAGGGGAGAAGCTCCGCGCCGCAATCATCGGCTACGGCATCCAGGCCCGCACGGCGCTCGTGCCCCAGTTCCTCGGCCAGGACAAGGCCGCCGGCGTGGAGAAGATGCTCGATATCGTCGCTGTCTGCGATTGTGACAAGGTTCGCGCCAAGGCCGGCGCCAAGCAGGTGAACGATGCGCGTGGCAACAATGCGTGCAAGGCGGTCTACGACTTCCGCGAAGTCCTCGAGGACCCGACGATCGACGTTGTCTGCATCAGCACACCCGACCACTGGCACGCCTACTTGTCCGTCGAGGCGATGAAGCACGGCAAGGACGTCTACTGCGAGAAGCCGCTTACGTTCTCGATCGACGAGTCGAAGAAGGTCATGGCCGCGCAGGAGAAGTACGGCCGCGTCTTCCAGACGGGCTCGATGCAGCGCAGCTGGAACAAGGTCTCCGAGTTCTACACCGCGGTCATGATCGTCCGCAACGGTCTCATCGGCGACCTCGTGTACGTGGACGCGAACTACGGTCGCGGCGGACAGAAGCTTGGCGGCCCGTCGCACCCGGTACGCTTCTGGGACGACCCCAAGAACGCAGAAAAGGAATCCGCCCCGAACCCCGACGTCGACTGGAAGATGTGGCTCGGGCCGGCGAAGTGGCGGCCTTACTCCGACCAGCTCGCGCCGCGCGGCGTGAACTCGTTCTATCCGATGTTCTGGCGCTTCGACGACGACATCGGCTCGGGCTACAACGGCGACTGGGGCGCCCACCACCTCGACATCGCGCAGTGGGGCATGGACATGGACAAGTCCGGCCCGTACAAGATCATCCGCTCCGACGAGCCCTATTCGAACAACCTTTACCACGGCGGACGCCGTCAGTTCGGCATGAGGATGCTCTTCAAGAAGCCTGACGGAGGCGACATCGAGCTTTACCACGGTCCGTTCGGCGTGTGGGGCACGGTCTTCTACGGTACGAACGGCATCGTCGCCGTGAACCGCGGCAAGATCGCGGTGTGGAAGGGCACCGGCCTCGTGAAGCCCACTCCCGAAATCCGCCAGCAGCTGCAGGACATGACGTTCATGCCCGACAAGGTCGTCGCGGCGTCGGTCGGCAAGGACTACGGCACCGATGCGGCGGCGAAGCAGGACAACGCCCTTGACGCGGCGATCAAGAAACTTGAGACGGTCTTTGACCTCGCCAACGCCAAGGTCAAGCTCTACAAGAGCGACAACCAGGTGCTCAACTTCGTCGAGTGCGTGCTTTCGCGCAAGCCGACGGTCTCGCCCGCCGAGGTCGGCGGCCGCAGCTGCACGCTGTGCCTCCTGTGCAACATGAGCTACCAGTACGACACCGGCTTCGACTGGGATCCGGTGAAGATGGACTTCGCCAACGGCACTGGCACCGGTCTCTCGCTCAAGCGCGAGGGCGGATGCAATGGCTGGGAGGTCGTGGTCTGATGAGGCCCATCTGCGTCGTCGCCGTCTCGCTCGCCCTCATCGCCGCTGCGGTCACCGCGGCGGTGGTGAGCGTGAGCCGCTCTTCCGCCGCGCGCTCCGCGGCGGAGGCGGCGTCCGCCGCGGCCGACAGGGCGGAGGCTGAGGCCCGCGCCGCGCGTTCCGAGGCGGAGGCGGAGTCGGACAGGCGCCGCGCCGCCGAGGCGTCGCAGAAGGCCGCCGAGGCGTCCGAGAAGGCGGCCGCGGCGAATGCGGCCGCCAAGGAGGCCGAGGAAAGGGCGGCGAAGGAGAACCGCAAGGCGGCCGAGGCCTCCGCGGCCGAGGCCAAGAGCCGCGCCGACGAGGCGAGGAGCCGCGCGGCCGAGGCCAAGGCGGCGGCCGCCGCCGCGCGCGACGCGAAGGACGCCGAGTCCGCGAAGGCCGTGGCCGAGGAGGCGAAGGCCAAGACCGCGGCGGACAAGCTCGCCGCCGACAAGCTCAAGGCCGAGAAGATACTCGCCGAGGCGAAGCTCCTCGAGCTGAGGAGGATCGACTTCGAGACCATCGAGCGCGAGCTCGCCGAGTGGCGGCGCGACCTCGAGGAGCGCGAGCGCGCGCTTGCGCCAGAGAAGACCATTGCCGACCTCGCCTGGGCCGGCGGACAGGAGGATTCGGTGCTGGACGAGAACGGCGACGTCACCAAGAAGACCAAGGAACTGTACCTGGCGGAGAACGACCGCTCGCTGCCGAGGGCTTCCCGCAGCCTCGCCAAGGCCGAGCGCGAGATGCGCGAGGAGCTGGCCGCGCAGACCGAGGCGACCCGCGACTCGCTCGTAGCGTCGCTCGAGAAGCTCTACATCGCCGCAGTCAAGGAGGACCGCATCACCGACGCCGACTTCTACCGCCGCTCCATCCGCTCGCTCTCGCCGACCTGGAGGCTCGGCGTGGACGCCGTCAAGTCCGAGGAAGGCGGGCAGGCGGAAGGCAAGCAGGGGCCGGAGACGGGGAAAGATGGCCGAGCTGCTTGAGTTCGGGATGCTTTTCGCCTTCGGATTCTCGTGGCCGTTCGCAATCGCGCGCACATACCGGTCCAAGAGCGTAGACGGCAAGTCGCCGATGTTCATGCTCATCGTGATTCTCGGCTACATGTGCGGCATCGCTTCGCATCTGATGGAGGGTACGAAGCTGTGGCTGGTGGCGGTGTACCTCGCGGACATCGCCCTCGTCTCCACCGACCTTGCGCTCTACTGTCTATATTCTTCGCGTAAGAACACAACGAAAACGGAGGTGCGAAAATGACGAAATCGACTATCGCGGCGGCGCTGTGCGCGGCGGCGGCGGCCGGGGCGGCGGAGCCGTTCGGCGGAGTGGAGACGAAGGGCACGGCGATCGTCGCCGCCGAACAGGCCGGCAGACGGTTCGTGGTGATCGACTCGGCGGCGGACGACGGCTACGTCTGGGAATGGAAGCCGGAGAGCGACCGTCCGGAGGTCGCCAAGCTTGCAGGCCGGTTCGGCAATCCCTCAGATGTGCGTCCCAAGCCGGACGGCAAGCTGCTCGTCATCTGCTCCGGCGGCGGTTTTGCAAAGATCGACGTGAAGACCGGCAAGGCCGAGTTCGCCGGCGTGTGCGGGGCGGCGAACCCGCACTCCATCGAGGAGCTGCCGGACGGTCGCGTCGCCTGCGCGTCGTCGGACGGCAACGCCGTCACCATCATCGACCCTCGCGAGCATCCGTTCGGCAAGGGCCAGCCGAGCAAGAAGGTGCTGGCCCTGACATCGGCGCACGGTGTGGTGTGGGACGCGAAGCGCAAGTCGCTCTGGGCCCTCGGCGCCACCGAGATCGTGGAGCTTGAATATCTGCCCGAGACCATGGAAGCGAAGGTTAAGTCCCGCCACGAGTTCATCGAGGCTGGCTGCGGGAAGTTGGGACACGACCTCGTGTTGCGCAAGGACGGCACGCTCTCCTTCACCACCCACGACTCGGTCAGCTCCTTCGACCCCAGGACCGGCAAGTTCACGGTGGTGGAAACCGCGCCGACGGTGAAGTCCATCTCCTTCGGCGCCAAGGGCGAGATGCGCTGCGTGCCGAAGGTGAAGTGGTGGACGGACACCATTGCCGTCGGCGAGAAGCGGGTGACGCGCGCCGGGGCGCGGTTCTACAAGGCCCGCTATCTCGCCAACTGAACGGCCGGGCACAATTCAGGCCCCGAATTTGGTATAATACTCAAACCATGAATGGATATACGTGCGTAGTCTGCGTCAAGCAGGTTCCTGATACCAAGAAGGTGACCGGCCAGGCCATGAAGGCCGACGGCACCATCAACCGCGCGGCGTTGCCCGCGATCTTCAATCCTGAGGACAAGAACGCCCTCGAGGCCGCGCTTTCAGTCAAGGAGCGCTACGGCGGCAAGGTGATCGCGGTCGCGATGGGCCTTCCGGCGGCGACGGCCGTCCTCCGCGAGGCGCTCGCGTGCGGCGCCGACGAGGCGGTGCTGGTCACCGACCGCAAGGCTGCCGGCTCCGACACCCTCGCAACGAGCTACAGCCTCTCGCAGGCGGTGAAGAAGTTCAAGCCCGACCTCGTCTTCTGCGGGCGCCAGGCGATCGATGGCGACACCGCCCAGACCGGTCCCCAGATCGGCGAGAAGCTCGACTGCGCCGTAGTGACCTACCTCGAGAAGCTCGAGCTCGACGGCGACGTCGCGACGGCGGTCCGCGACATCGGCACCGGCGTCGAGACCTGCCGCGCCAAGCTGCCGGCGCTTTTCACCGTGACCGAGAAGTTCGGGGCCCTGAGGCCTTATGAGATGCGCCGCGTGATGAAGTACAAGAACGCCGAGCCGACCATCCTCGACTGCGCCGCCATCGGCTGCGAAGACGGCCGCTGCGGCTTCGCGGGCTCGCCGACGAGCGTCAACAAGATCGAGTCCGTCGTCCTCGCGGGCGGCGAGTTCAAGGAGGTCGCCGCGACCGACGAGGGAATCGGCGGTCTCGTCTCGGAACTGATCAAGGACCACACCATCGGGTGAGGACAGCAAGCGTACAACAGCAAGGATTTGGAAATTTTATGAAGAATACACAAGGTGAAGTTTGGGTATTCGCGGAGCAGGAGGAGGGGAAGCTCTCCGAGGTTCCGTTCGAGCTGCTCGGGAAGGCCCGCGAGCTCGCGGGCAGGCTGGGCGTCAAGGTCGGCGCGGTCCTGATGGGATCTGGCGTTGAATCGCTCGCGCAACCGCTCTTCGAGGCCGGCGCCGACGTCGTCCACCTGATTGACGACCCGGCCCTCAAGGTCTACCGCAACAAGGCGTACCGCCACGCGATGGTCGAGCTGGTGAAGGAGGTCGATCCGCAGATCGTGATCTTCGGCGCGACGCACATGGGCCGCGACCTCGCGCCGTCCGTCGCCTCCGCGCTCAGGTGCGGGCTCACCGCCGACTGCACCGACCTCCAGATCGGCGACTACGAGGACAAGAAGACGAAGGAGTCCTTCACGAACGTCCTCCACCAGATTCGCCCCGCGTTCGGCGGCAACATCATCGCGACGATCGTCAACGCCCGCAACTGGCCGCAGATGGCGACCGTGCGCGAGGGCGTGATGAAGCCGCTTGCCCGCGAGGAGGGCCGGACGGGCGAGCTCGTGAAGCACCCGGCGCATCTTGACGGCGTCGAGATACCGGTCGAGGTGGTGGAGATCGTCCGCAAGACGTCGACGATCAACCTCAAGGGCTCGCGCATCATCGTCTGCGGCGGCGCGGGCGTCGGCTCGAAGGAGAACTTCAAGCTCCTCCACGACCTCGCGAACGTTCTTGGCGGCGCAGTCGGCGGATCGCGCGCAGCGATCGACCTCGGCTACTGCGAGCACGAGCGTCAGATCGGGCAGACGGGCGTCACCGTCCGTCCCGCGCTCATGATTAGCTGCGGCGTTTCGGGCGCGGTGCAGCACCTCGCCGGCATGAAGGACTCCGCGAAGATCATCGCGATCAACACCGACAAGGACGCGCCGATCTTCAAGGTCGCGCACTACGGCATCGTCGGCGACATCAACGTCGTCATCCCCAAGCTCATCAAGGCGATCCGCCAGAAGGGCTGAGCCAGCGCCACCGATATCAAGCAACAAGCACCAACAAGGAGTCACAGCAAATATGTCTCAGGTTTTCGAATACACCGGAATGGTCGAGGAGGTCTTCCCCGTGCAGACCTTCGCGAGCGGCTTCACCAAGCGCGATTTCATCGTCGGCAACGACGTGGACAGCCCGAGCAAGTACCCCAACCCGGTCAAGTTCAGCTTCAAGAAGGACAACTGCTCGCTACTGGACAGCGTGCATAAGGGCCAGCGCGTGAAGGTTCGCTTCGCCATCGACGGCCGCCGCTGGGAAGGCCAGCGCGGAGTGCAGTACTTCATCGACCTGACCGCGCTCAAAATCGAGGTCCTCGAGGCCGACGGCTCGTCCACCGAGCCGGTGCCGGCCCCGGCCGAGCCGGACGTCCCGGCCGACGCGGGCGACATCGACGACATGCCGTTCTGACGGCCCTGCGGCCGCGGGATGGAAACGGCAGGCGAGTCGCGGCAGCTCACGTGGCGCGAGGTGGTCGGCAAGTCCGCCGCCTTCCTCGCGTCGAAGGGTGTGCCTGATTCCGCCGTCTGCGCGGAGCTGCTCGCGGCGCGGCTCCTGGGCGTCGGGCGCGGACTCCTCGCCGGCGCGTTCGATCGTGCCGCCGAGGAGCGGCATCTGGCGGCGATGCGCCGCGGCATGGCGCGTCTCGCCAGGGGCGAGCCGCTGCAGTACGTGCTTGGCGAGTGGGACTTCCGCACCCTTACGCTCAAGTGCGACCGCCGTGCGCTGATTCCGCGCCCCGAGACCGAGGGGCTGGTTTCGCTCGTCCTCGACTGGCTCCGCGGCGCCGACCGTCCTGCCCCGCCGCTCGTGGTCGACGTCGGCACCGGCACCGGCGCCATCGTCCTCAGCCTGGCGAAGGAGTACGGGGGCGAGGCGACTTTCCTCGGCACGGACGTGAGCGAGGACGCGGTGGCGCTCGCCCGGGAGAATGCCGAGCGCTGTGCGCTTTCGGACCGGGTGGGCTTCGCGGTGATGGACGGCCTCGACGACTTCGACGAGCCGCAGTGCGTGGATGCGATAGTGTCCAATCCGCCCTACATCGAAAGCGCGGCGGTAGCGGCGCTCGACCCGCGGGTGCGGGACTTCGAGCCCCGCATCGCGCTCGACGGCGGCGCCGCCGGGCTTGACTTCTACGAGCGCTACCTCGCCGACGCGCTCAACCTGCTCAAAGCCAGCGGCGCGGTGTTCTTCGAGATCGGCGACACCCAGGGCGAGGCGGTGCGCCGGATGATGGAAAGCTATGGCTTCGGCGACATACGCATTGCCAAGGATCTCTCGGGACGCGACCGCTACGCGTCCGCCACGCTGACATGAGCGCCCAGGACGCCATCATCGGCGCCCGCGCCGTTCACATCCGCGAACTCAAGGCCGAGATCGCGAAGCTACGCGCCGAGAACCAGCGGCTGCGGGACGAGACGCAGTCGCTCAAGACCCATTTCGACCTCGCGCTCGTCGCCGCCCGCGACCTCGATTCGCTCGGAGAAGGCGGCAAGGTAGTCGTCCTCGACGGCTGGAACATGATCCTCGGCTCGCAGCGGACCGCTAGGGGACGCGAGGAACTCGTCCGCCAGGCGAAGGCAATGGCCGCGGCGAATCCGAACGACCTCGTCTGGATCGTCTTCGACGGGCCGCACGCGTCTTCGGCGGTTGATGGCGGAGTGCGGATAACCTATACCGGCGGCACCGGACCCCACCGCGCCGACCGCTTCGTCTGCGACTTCCTGCGCATGGCGCGCTGGCTCGGCGCCGCGGACCGCGTCGAGGTGCGCACCGGCGACCGCGACTTCCTCGCCGAAGTCCGCCGCCTACAGAGCTGAAATCGGCGTCGCGACGAGCTTGCCGGCCTCGGCGGAGACGACGCGGACGCGGCGGATCGACTTGCGCGGGAAGTCGCCGCTTTTCGCGGTAGGCACTGTGCACCAGAGATATTCGCCAGTCCAGCCGGCGATGTCCTTCTCGTCCTCAACCACGATCTCCACCTCGCGGTTGCGGAAGGCGGCGGCGAAGTCGGCGCGGTTGCGGCGGGCGATGTCGGCGATCTCGTGCGCGCGCCCGGACCTCGTTTCGTGGTCGCACTGCCTCGGAAGCGAGGCGGCTACGGTGCCGGGACGGCGGGAGAAGGGAAAGGCGTGGACGTTCGAGAAGCGGTGCCGCGCGACGAACGCGGCGCTCTCGCGGAAGTCGAGCTCGGTTTCGCCGGGGAAGCCGGTCATGATGTCGCAACCCAGTCCGCAGTTCGGCAGCAGCGTGTCGATGCGCGCGAGCAGGGACTCGAGTTCCGGCGTGCCGTAGGGTCGGCGCATGGCACCGAGGACGGTGTTCGACGCCGACTGCACAGCGAGGTGCAGCGAGCGGCAGACGTTAGGGCTTTCCGCGACCGCCGCGACCGTCTCCTTCGCCGCCGCGCCCGGCTCGAGCGACCCCAGCCGCAGCCGGAAGCCGCCGAGCGCTGCGAGCGCGGCGACGAGGTCCGGGAGCCGCTTGCCGCCGCTTGAGTAGAGCGAGAGGTTGCAGCCGGTGAGCACGATTTCGCCGTAGCCGGCTTCGTCCCGCAGCCGCTCGGCGCGGCGGAGGAGGTCGTCGAACTGCGTCGACTGCGGCTTGCCGCGGAACTGCGGCACGATGCAGAACGAGCAGTGGCACGAGCAGCCGTCCTGGGCCTTGAGGAAGGCGCGGGCGGTGCGCTTCGGCAGCGCTGAGCCGTCAGGATGAGGCAGAGGGTCTCTGCCGCCCTTGGCGCTCAGGCAGCCCTCGACCAGGACCTTGGCGTCGGGGCGCTTGCGGCGGATGCGCGCGATGAGGTGCTCGCACTCCGCCTGCGCCTTGGCGGTGACGCTGCAGCCGCGCACGACCACGAGGTCGGCGTCCATGAAGTCGTGGACCAGTTCCCAGCCGGCGGCGAGGAAGTCGGCCTCGCGCTGCAGTGCCTCGGCCCGGTTGAGCCGGCAGCCGAAGGTCTCGAAACGCACCCTCATTGCCTATTGGAACCAGCTTTCGGGGATGACGAGGACGAGCACAAGATTTGTCAGGTTGAAGAGAAAGTGGTTCAGCATCGGGCACCAGATGCGCTCGGTGCGCGCGTACAGCCAGCACTGCGCGAGGCCGAAGAAGAACAACGCGAGAAACGCGTCTGAGAGCGGCAGGAAGCCGAAGCCACGTCCGTTAAACAGGGCCTGGAAATCGATGTAGTGCACGGCAGAGAACGCGGCGGAGGAGACGATGGCGGCCGCGATGACGACGGCATATCCGCCGCGTCGGCCGCGCTTCGTCGGAAGACCCCAGGCGAGACCGCGGAAGACCGGCTCCTCGAGCAGCGGCGCCATCAGCAGGACTTGGGCGACGACAATCGCGGACGCCGCCAAGAGCCTCCAGCTGTCGAAGGCGTGCCGTAGCAGGGCTACCACCTGCCTGACCTGGTCTTGGTCAGGAAGCGGATGCCCGAGCGCGTCCGCCGCGAGCCGGGTGAGAAAGCAGAGTCCAATCGTCGCCGCCGCGATCGCCGGCCACGCCTTCAGTGTCTTTCTGAGTTTTCCGTTCATGTGGCGGGTATTATATCAAAATCTGTTCGCGCGTGTCGGCTCGTTGGGCGGCCGTCGCACGCCGATGGCCGAATATGGTATAATTCGCACCAATGAAAAATGACATAAGTATGAAATCGGTGCTTGCCGGCGTTGTGCTGGCGGCGGCGGCTGCGGCCTCGGCCGGGTCGGTGGCCGTAGACACGGCGGACAAGCTTGAGCGGGCGCTCGCGGCCGCCGCGAAGGATCCGGCGGCGCCGCGCGAGATCGTGGTCAAGGCGGGACGCTATCTTCTGGAGCGTCCGCTCGAGGTCGCCGCGGTGACGGGGCTTGTCCTCCGCGCCGAGCGTCCCGGCGCGGTCGAGCTCTGCGGCGGCGCGAAGGTGACCGGCTGGAGCAGGGTCGAGGGAACGCCGTTCTGGGCGGCCGACGTGAAGGATGCGGACTGCAAGCCGGCTTTCTTTCGCGCGCTCGCGAAGAACGGCGAGTGGGTGGAGACCGCGGTATTGCCCGGCGGCACCAACCGCTTCGAGCATTCCGCGCGCTTCGGCGCGTTCCTCCTCCCCAACCTGGCTGGCCACTGGTCGCGACCGCCGACCGACGATGAAAACCGCGTTATGCCCTACGACGCGAAGGACATCCCCGACTCGATGGATCTTGCGAGCGCCGACATCCACCTCCTGCACATGTGGTCCGATTCGCTTTGCACCGTCGAGAGTATCGACCGCGCGGCGAAGGTGGTCAAGGTGAAGGAGAAGCCCGACTGGCCGATGGGTGCGCAGGGCAAGTTCGAGTACGAGATCTTCAACGTCCGCGAGGGCATGGCGCCTGGCCGCTGGTTCCTCGACCGCCGCGTGGGGCGTGTCTACTATCAGCCGCTGCCCGGAGAGGAGGTGGAGAAGCTCGACTTCATTCGTCCGGTGCTGCGCCATGTCATGGTGGTGAACGGCGGATGCGACGTTAGGATCGATGGAATCGTGTTTTCCGGCGCGACGCCGCCGTATGGCGCCGGCGCCGGTTTCGGCGGCCTCTCCGCGCCGGCGGCGTTGGTCGTCCGCAAGGTGGACCGCCTCGAGCTCCGCGGCGTGGGGATAAGGAACACCGCCGGCGTGGGGCTCAACATCGGTGGTAGTCGAGACGTCCTGGTCGACGGCTGCTCGATCGGCTCCTGCGGCGCGTGCGCGGCGTTCATCTCCGGCGAGAGAGTCGTCGTCAGACGGACGCTCGTGAGCGACGCCGGGCTCGTCTACCGCGCCTCGTGCGGAGTGTTCGCGAGCGGGTCGGACATCGTCCTCGCCGGGAACGAGGTCAAGAACGTCCCCTACAGCGGACTCATCGTCTTCGGCGACCGCAACCGCGTCGAGGATAACTTCATCCACCACGTGATGCAGGTGCTGCACGACGGCGCGGCGGTCTACGGGCTGTTCGTGGACGGCGCGATGCGCGGCAACGTGGTCAAGGACGTCGTCGCCTGCGGCACCGGCTTCGGAGTCCACGCCTACTACGCCGACGAGAACTCGCGCGACACGGTGGTGGAGGGCAACTACGCCGAGGGGATGCCGGTGCCGATCCACAACCACATGTCGGCTGGAATCGCGGTGAGGAACAACACCCTCGTCAACGAAGGCGGCGACATGGTGGTCTCGTTCGAGCGCAGCGTCGGCTGTACGTTCTCTGGCAACCGCATCTTCTGCGGCGGCAAGCTCGACACCGTCTGGCTCGACGGCATCGCCGACTGGCGCGGCAACGTGGTCTCGAACGGACGCGACGCGCCTTTCGAGTGGAATCCGCCGCGCGAGCCGCAGCCGCGGCGCGGTCCGGTGGAGGTTGCCCGCGCGCCGAAGGCGCCGGCGGTGGACGGCAAGTTCGAGGACGGAGAGTGGGAAGGGGACTTCTTCCACATCGACCGCCGCGGCGACGGACACCAGACCGGGTTCTCGTCCGCGCTCGCGCGCTTCGCCTGGGATGGCGACAGCCTCTACGCCTCCTTCCTCGCGGCCAACTTCGCGAACGGCAAGATGTCCTTCGGCTCCAGCTGGGGCAAGGACGACGGCATTGAGCTCGACCTGGGCGGGGGTCGGAAGGTCCGTGCGTTCCACGACGGCTCGACCGAAGTGCTGCCGGAATCGTTCGCTGGCGCCGTCAAGGTCGTCGCGCTCGGCAAGGGCAAGAGCGGACACCACAACCCCAACCTGGTGCGGGTGGAGCTGTCCGTTCCCTGGAAAGCGCTCGGCGTATCGCCGCAGGCGGGAATGAAGGTGCCGTTCGCCGTGCGCGCCTACCAGAGCGAGTTCGACCAGATGAAGACCTACGACTCGGACGCGGAGCCGTGCGAACTGCTGCTGAAGTGAGGACTGGCCGTCATGCTTGAGACCATCGCCTCGCATCTCGACACCATCGCCGCGCTGGCGCCGACGTGGGGGCTCGTGTTCGTGTTCGTCTTCATGGCCATCGAGTCGAGCTTCGTGCCGTTCCCGAGCGAGGTGGTGATGATTCCGGCCGGGTTTCTCGCCGCGCGCGGCGAGCTGGGGCTTTCCTCGCCGATGCTGGCGGCGGCAATTGCCGTGGCGGTCGGCGTCGCCGGTTCGCTCGCCGGCGCGTACGTCAACTACTTCCTGGCGCTCAAGGTCGGCAAGCCGTTCCTCGAGCGCTACGGGCGGTGGTTCTTCCTCAAGCCTGCCGCGCTTGATCGCGCCTGCGAGGTCTTCAACCGCTACGGCGCGGCGACGACCTTCGTCTGCCGCATGCTGCCGGCGATCCGCCAGCTCATATCCCTTCCCGCCGGCATCGCCCGGATGCCGCTTGGCGAGTTTACGCTCTTCACCGCGCTTGGCGCTGGGGTATGGACCGCCATCCTCGCGGCGGTCGGCTACGCGATTGGCCGCTCCACCGCCGACATCGGCTACCTCGAGCTCTGCACCTGCGGCAAGGAGATGGCGACCGCCAACCTGCCGCTCGTCGTCGCCGCGGCGGTGGTGCTTGCGCTCGCCTACCTCGTTGTCTCCAGGCTGGTTATGTGCCGTTCCGCCAAGTCGTAAGCATTCGGTTCTTCACCTTGTTGTCGATCGTTGAGACTGCGCGGCCGAACCTCGTCGCCATCTGGGCGAAGGGCAGTCGCATTCGAGCCCGTGGGCTATGCCTTTCCTCGTGTCTAGGGTAATGTGCTTTGCCATGACGTCCTCCTTTATCTCCTTCGATCAACCCCTCTGCCTCCTCCATTGATCAACTAAGCAAAATCTAAAATTGCGTTCACTCTGGCAAGGCACCGTCGAAATCGTCCAAGCACCAAATCGTCGCCCCATGCGGCACGGATTTTTGGTATAATTCAACATAATATGGAAAAAGCAATCATAACCGTAGTTGGCAAGGACACCGTCGGCATCATCGCCC
This sequence comes from Lentisphaeraceae bacterium, assembly GCA_004551905.1. Taxonomy (GTDB): domain Bacteria; phylum Verrucomicrobiota; class Kiritimatiellia; order RFP12; family UBA1067; genus UBA1067. Next base: position 2,614 of record SFPL01000104.1, on the reverse strand, counting down.
GCGTCAGCGCCTACCTCGCGAAGAACGGGGTGAACATCCTCGACATCGCCCAGACCGTGGTCGGCGGCTACTTCAACATGATGATGGTGGTGGACGCTTCGAAGTACGCGAAGCCGTTCGAGCGCCTCGGCGCCGCCCTCGACCGGATCGGCGCGGAGATGGGCCTCAAGATCCGCTGCCAGAAGTCCGAGATCTTCGAGAAGATGCACCGCGTGTGAGGGTAGGGCGATGATCAACCTTAGCGAAGTCATCGAGACCAACCGGATGATCCTCGAGGAGAACCTCGACGTGAGGACCATCACGATGGGGATCTCGCTCCTCGACTGCGCCGGCGCCTCGCTCGCGAAGACGTGCGCGGCGATCGAGGCGAAGCTCATGCGCCTGGCGGGCAGGCTGGTGCGCATCGGCGACGACATCGGCCGCGAGTTCGGCGTCCCCGTCGTCAACAAGCGCATCTCGGTTACGCCGGCGGCGATCGTCGGCTCGGCGTGCTGCCGCAGGCCGGCCGACTTCGTGAAGATCGCGAAGACGCTCGACCGCGCCGCGCGGCGGCTCGGGGTGAACTTCGTCGGCGGTTTCTCGGCGATCGTCTCGAAGGGGATGACGCAGGCGGACGAGATGCTCATCCGCTCCATCCCCGAGGCGCTCGCCTCCACCGAGCGCGTCTGCTCCTCGGTGAACGTCGGCTCCACCAAGACCGGGCTCGACATGGACGCGGTGCGGCTGATGGGCGAGATCGTCAAGGCGACGGCGGAGCGCACGCGCAAGCGCGGCTCGATCGGCTGCGCCAAGCTGGTCGTCCTCTGCAACGCGCCGGACGACAACCCGTTCATGGCCGGCGCCTTCCACGGCGTCACCGAGGGCGACGCCGTGCTGCATGTCGGCGTCTCCGGCCCCGGCGTGGTGCACCGCGTCCTCGCCGGCTCCTGCCGAGGCGTGGACTTCGAGACCCTCTGCGAGACCGTCAAGCGCACCGCCTTCAAGATCACCCGCGTCGGCCAGATCGTCGCGCAGGAGGCGGCGAAGCGCCTGGGCGTGCCGTTCGGCATCGTCGACCTCTCGCTCGCGCCGACGCCGGCGGTGGGCGACTCCGTCGCCGACATCCTGAAGGAGATCGGCGTCGAGCACCCCGGCGCGCCGGGCACCACCGCCGCGCTTGCTCTCCTCAACGACCAGGTTAAGAAGGGCGGCGTGATGGCGTCGAGCTACGTCGGCGGTCTCTCCGGCGCGTTCATCCCCGTCTCCGAGGACCAGGGCATGATCGACGCGGTGCGCGCCGGCGCGCTTTCGATTGAGAAGCTCGAGGCGATGACCTGCGTCTGCTCGGTGGGGCTCGACATGATCGCCGTCCCCGGCTCGACCTCCGCGAGCACAATCGCCGGCGTCATCGCCGACGAGGCGGCGATCGGCATGGTCAACCAGAAGACGACGGCGGTGCGCATCATCCCCGTGGCCGGCAGGAAGGTGGGCGACTTCGTGGAGTTCGGCGGGCTCCTCGGCGGCGCGCCGGTGATGAAGGTGTCGCCGTTCTCTTGCGAACGGTTCGTCGCGCGGCGCGGCCGCATCCCAGCGCCCATACACTCGTTCAGGAATTGAAGGCGGTCTTCCTATTCATCGACGGGCTCGGCATCCGCGAGCCGGCGGCGGACAACCCGGTCAACCCCGAGGTCTGCCCCGCGCTGTGGCGGCTCATCGACCGCCACTCGCGGCCCATCGACGCCTGCCTCGGCGTGGAGGGGCTGCCGCAGTCCGCCACCGGCCAGGCGACGATGTTCACCGGCCGCAACTGCGCTGAGGCGATGGGCAAGCACTGCGAGGGCTTCCCCGGCCCTGCCCTCCGCAAGATCATCGAGGACGGCAACCTCTTCCTCGAGCTCAAGCGCCGCGGGCTTTCGGTGCGCTTCGCCGACGCGTACCTGGTGGACGGAGCGGACGAGCTCGCGCTGCGGCGGTTCAAGTCCGTCACCACCGTGATGGCGCTCACCGTGCCGGAGACGGTGTCTACCGTCGACGACCTGGTGCGCGACGAGGCGCTGATGCAGGACATCACCCGCGAGACGATCCAGGACCGGTACCCCGACATCCCGGTCATCCCGCCGCAGCGCGCCGCCGAGCACCTCTTCCGCATCGCGCGCGAGCACGACTTCACGCTCTTCGAGTTCTTCCAGACCGACGTCTCCGGCCATTCGATGGACTACCGCCGCGCCTGCGCGGTGCTGCGAGTTTACGACCGCTTCCTCGCCGCGCTGGTGCGCTACGTCGAGGCCGCAGGGCTCACGCTCGTCATCACCTCCGACCACGGCAACATCGAGTCGGTCGGCGACCACGGCCACACCCGCAACCCGGTGCCATTCGTCGCCTACGGCCCCAGGGAGGAGTTTCTGCGCGAGCGCGTCACCTCGCTCGCCGACGTCACGCCGGCGATCCTCGCCGCCTACGACGAACCGCTGTCATCCAATCGGGTGACAAAGTTGCTCACGGATTACAAATCCCTAATTCTTCGCACAGGTAGGCCGTAGGAGGCGACCTTTGTCCACAGGGCCGGGATGGCGTCGCGCCATCCCGGCCCGTCCTGCATATTTTGACTTTTTTGCAGATTCCCCCTTGACTTTTG
>SFPL01000103.1 GCA_004551905.1 Lentisphaeraceae bacterium | reverse complement strand
TCCGCCTAAGGTGTGGGTGGTGATTGGGATGAAGTCGTAACAAGGTAACCGTTGGGGAACCAGCGGTTGGATCACCTCCTTTCTAAGGAGACATCCTCCGTAGCCGGACCGAGAGGTCCGCGAAGGAGGAAAGGTGAAAGCCGTCTCTCGCACAGCGTTTTTCTGTTCCGTTTCTCTTCCGCAGACACACTATGGGCTTGTAGCTCAGTTGGTTAGAGCGCGTCCCTGATAAGGACGAGGTCACAAGTTCGATTCTTGTCAGGCCCACCATACCTCTCGGGGGTATAACTCAGTTGGTAGAGTGGCTGCTTTGCAAGCAGCATGTCGCCGGTTCGAATCCGACTACCTCCACCAGCCTGGGCGCAGTTGACAGTGGAAGCGGAAAAGTCAAGTCGGAGCGTAGCGCAGCCTGGTAGCGCGTTTGCTTCGGGAGCAAAAGGCCGAGGGTTCAAATCCCTCCGCTCCGACCAATCCCACCTTTCGATGAAAGCCTGGATACAAAGGGTCACCGAGGCGTCGGTGACGATCGGCGGCGAGACGGTCGCGTCCATCGGGCGCGGCTATCTCGTCTTGCTTGGCGTTACCCACTCCGACACCGAAAAGGACGCCGACGAGCTCGCCGCGCGGGTTGTCGCGCTCAGGATATTCGAGGACGCCGCCGGCAAGACCAACCTCTCCATCCAGGACGCCGGCGGCTCGGTAATCATCGTCTCGCAGTTCACGCTCTACGCCGACACGCGGCACGGGCGGCGTCCTGGCTTTTCCGCCGCAGCGCGTCCTGAAGTCGCCGAGCCGCTTTACGAGCGAGTTGTCGCGCGGCTCCGCGAGGCGCTCGGCGCCGACCGGGTCGGCATCGGCCGCTTCGGCGCGGAGATGAGCGTCAGGCTCGTCAACGACGGGCCGTTCTCGCTGGAGCTTAAGGCGGGCGCGGAATGATCTCGCCGGAGACAATCGCGCGCATCGAGGCGCTGATGGCCGAGGCTTCGGTCTTCGAGGACGACCTCGAGGAGAGCTTCATCCTCGGCGGCGGTCCCGGCGGCCAGAAGACCAACAAGACCTCGAGCGTGGTCAGGCTCGCGCACGCGCCGAGCGGGATGGCGGTGCGCTGCGGCGAGACCCGTAGCCGCGAGACGAACCGCTGGCTTGCGCGGCGGATGCTCGCCGAGGCGATCCTCGCGCGCGAGAAGGGGCGGGCGACCGCAGAACAACAGCGGCGCGAGAAGGTGCGCCGCCAGAAGCGCCGCCGCAGCCGCCGCCAGAAACAGAAGATGCTCGCCGACAAGCATGCGCATTCGGAGCTGAAGGCCAGGCGCAGGAAGGTAGACCCGGATGAGTAGCGCGATCGCGCTCCATGTCTGCTGCGGACCGTGCGCCTCGGCCTGCGTGCCGCGGCTCGTCGCCGACGGACGCGAGGTGACGATGGTCTTCGCCAACTCCAACATCGACACGGCGGAAGAGTTTGAGCGTCGCCGCGCCGCCGCCGCCGCGCTGGCGGAACACGACGGCACCGCCTTCGAGGTCATCCCCTACGACCACGAGGAGTGGCTGCGCGAAGTCGCCGCGGGCTTCGAAGGCGAGCCGGAGCACGGTGCACGGTGCGAGCGCTGCTTCCGCTATTCGCTCCGCAAGGTGGCCGAGTTCGCCGCTGCGCACGGCATCGGCGAGTTCACGACCTCCCTCACCGTCTCGCCGCACAAGGTGTCGAGCCAGGTCTTCGCCGCCGGGCATGAGGCCGGCGAAGGGTTCTCGGAGATTGACTTCAAGAAGGGCGGTGGCTTCCAGCGCTCCGTGGCGCGCTCCAAGGAACTCAACCTCTACCGCCAGTCCTACTGCGGCTGCGAGTTCTCGCACTGCAAACAGCGTTGAAAAATGATATAATGCAACACCAATGAAAACGGCGCTTCTCCATTATTGGCTCACGAACGTGCGTGGCGGAGAGCAGGTGCTCTCCGCGCTTGGAGAGTTGCTGCCGGAGGCCACTATATTTACGCACGCCTATCTGCCGCGTCCTTTCGGCGAGACGTCGCGCCGGTCGCTCTGGGGGCACCGCGTGGAGGAAAGCTTCATCGCGCGGTTGCCGTTCGGGCGGAAGCATCCGCAGGCGTTTTTGCCGCTGATGCCGCTCGCGACACGCCGTCTTGATCTGGACGCATACGATCTGGTCGTCTCAAGTGAGTCTGGCCCCATCAAGGGCATTCGCAAACGCGCCGGCGCGCGCCACGTCTGCTACTGCCACACGCCGATGCGCTACCTCTGGGACATGCACGACGAGTACTATCGCTCGACGGGGCTGATCGGGAAGCTCTCAATGAAGCTCTTCACAAGCTATCTGCGCCGCGAGGACCTGAAGAGCGCCGAGTCGGTCGACACGTTCGTTGCCAACAGCGCGTTTGTCGCTGAGCGCATCAAGCGCATCTACGGACGGGACTCCGCTGTCGTGCATCCCCCTGTTGACGTCGAGTTCTACGGAAACTGCACGCGCGATGCCGGCGACTACTATCTTTTCGCAGGCGCACCGGTCAAGTACAAGCGATTCGACCTCGCCCGCGCCGCCTGTGAACGACTCGGACGACGGCTTGTTGTGGTGGGGGGCGGCGGATTCACGCGTGAAGAACTGCGCTTGGCATACGCTGACGCGAGGGCGCTGCTTTTCCCGGGAGTCGAGGACTTCGGCATAGTCCCTGTCGAGGCCCAGGCGGCTGGCGTGCCGGTGATAGCCTTTCGCGGCGGCGGTGCGCTCGAGACGGTCAGGGATGGTGAGACGGGGGTGTTCTTCGACAGGCAGGATGTTGAATCGCTGTGTTGCGCGATGGAGGAGTGCGAAGGCCGGAGCTGGAATCCAGATGCATGTCGTGCCAATGCGCGACGGTTTTCGAAACAGGTGTTCTTGAATAGGATGAAGGGGGTTCTCGGCTGCTGAGACGGCAGCGGAGCGACAGGGTAATTTTTATCTGCCTGTCATGTGACGATGCGAATAATGAAAAATCCTTATCCCGGATGAAGAGAAAGAGAAGCCTGGGAAGGTCGGGCAGGTTGTGGAGATCGAGCGTGGTAGCGAAAACCACATTAAGCTGATTCACGAGTGGGCGTACAAGGGCTTTGCTCCAGCGCAGTATGACCTTGGCGCTTGCTATGAGGAGGGCAACGGAGTGACGTAAGACCTCACAGGAAGACAAGTCATGTCGCCCGTGGGCTTCAGAAGCCGGCGATGCGGCCGAGGAGCTCCGGCTCCTCGGTCACGGTGTGGATCGTGGCCGGGATGGACTTGCGGAAAACGGCCCCGTAGTTCTTGGTGACGATCCGAGGGTCGGTGATGACCACTACGCCGCGGTCGGATTTGGTGCGGATCAGCCGCCCGAAGCCCTGGCGGAAGCGGATCACCGCCTCCGGCAGCGCGTAGTCGCGGAACGGACTGCCGCCCTCGCGCTGCACCCTCTCGGAGCGCGCCTCGGCAATCGGGTCTCCGACCTGCGCGAAGGGGAGCCGGGTGATGACCACGCACGAAAGCGCCTCGCCGGCGACGTCCACTCCCTCCCAGAACGACTGGGCGCCGAAGAGCACGGTGCGCTCGCCTTCCTTTAGCGCGCGCGTCAGCGCCTCGCGGGATCTTCCCTCGCCCTGCACCAGGAGGTTGAGCGAAGCCTCGGCGAAGGGCTCGGACGCGGCGGCGGCGACGGCGTTCATCATCTCGTAGCTGGTGAAGAGGACGAGCGCGCGGCCCTGGGTGGCGGCGCAAACGCGCGCGAGGGTGCGCGCAAGCGCGGGGACGCAGGCGCCCTGGTCGGCGGCGGGGTCGGGCAGGAAGTCCGGCGCCAGCACCAGCGCCTGGCGGAAGTAGTCGAAGGGACTGGTGGCGGTGAGGAAGCGGAAGCGCTCATCCGCGCCGAGCCGCCGCGCCATGTAGCGGAAGTCGCTGCCGACGCGGAGCGTGGCGGAGCAGAGGATGGCGGAGTCCTTGCGGCCGTAGAGGATGTCCGCGAGCTCCTTCGCCACCGAGAGCGGCGCGGCGACGAGGCGGACGTGGCCGCGGCGGCGGTCGACGCGCACGCGTTCAACCCAGTAGACGTAGTCGTCCTCCTTTTCGCCGGCGACAACGAACGCGGCCTCGTTCGCGAAGGCGAGCAGGCGGTCGGCATCGGCGGAGAGGAGAGTGGCAAGGTCGGCGTCGCGCTCGTCCGCGGCGCTGGCGAAGTCGTGGAGGCGGTGGACGAGGCCGATGAGCGCGGACTCGAACGCGCCCTGGAGCTCGGCGAGGCGGGCGGTGTCCTCCCAGTAGAGGCGGGTGCGCCCGTAGCGGCGGAGTTCGGTCTTCGGCGGCAGCAGCTTGCCGAGGAAGGAGAGGAATCTCTCCGCAGCGGAGGCAACGGCGTCGGCATCGCGCGAAAACTCCTTGCGGTGTCGCTTGAGGCGGCGGAGAATGCGGTTGAGCTCGGGCAGCGAGAACTCGGAGCTGAGGGCTTCAGTGGCGATCGACTCGAGGTTGTGGGCCTCGTCGAGCACGAGCCGTCCGTAGGCCGGCAGGATGCCGCTGCCGGGCGAGGTGGCCTCGGCCAGGACGAGCGCGTGGTTGACGACCACGAGGTGCGCCTCGGCGGCGTTCTGGCGCGCCTTCTGGACGAAGCAGCGTCCGTAGTACGGACACCTGCGCCCGGTGCATTCGTCGCCGGGACGCGAGAGGAGCGCGCGGCTGATGCCGTCGTAGGTGTCGAGGTCGCCGTCGGGCGTGGACGAGAGCCACTCGATGAAGCCCGGCAGGAGCCGCTGCTCGTCGTCGGACATCGTCCAGTAGCCGGGCGAGAAGAACTCTGCCACGGACTTGAGGCAGGCGTAGTTGGACCTGCCCTTGAGCAGGGCGACCTTGAAGGCGGAGGCGTCATCGCCGAGCACCGAGACGGCCCTGGGGATGTCGGAGCTGATGAGTTGTCCCTGCAGGTTGCGGGTGGCGGTGGAGACCACGACCGGGGTGTCGTTCTTCCAGGCCCAGAGGACGGCCGGCACCAGGTAGGCGAGGGACTTGCCGACGCCGGTGCCAGCCTCGACCATCAGATGCTCGCGGGCGTTGAAAGCGGCGGCGACGGCGCCGCACATGTCGATCTGTCCGGGGCGCTCCTCGTAGCCCTCGCGCGCGCCCAGAGTTCCGCCGGCGCGCAGGTACGTCTGCGTCGCCTCCACGTCGAGCGGCGAGCAGTCCTCGTGCGCGGGCAGATGGCGGGGCGACCCCGGCGCGCGTCGCGGCGGGACCACGGTTTCCCAGGTGGGGTTCGCTATGAAAGCAGCGGCATCCATTGCTGGGCGTATTATACCATATTCGTGGTTCGTGATTCGTGGTTCACGCCGCTGTAGCGACCGCCTGTGCGGCTAGCTTCGCCGGGGGCACCCCCGGCGAGCCACGAACCACGAATCACGAACCACGAATATGGTATACTACGCGCATGGGCGATGTAAAGGACAGGATGGTCTGGCCGCGGTTCTCGGCGAAGGCGGAGCGCGAGGCGCTGAAGGTGCTGCGCTCGGGCCGCGTCAATTACTGGACCGGCAATCGCGGCCGCGAGTTCGAGGCGGCGTTTGCGAAGTGGATCGGCGCAAAGCGCGCGCTCGCGGTTTCGTCCGGCACCGCCGCGCTCCACCTGGCGCTTGAGGCGCTGGGCGTCGGGCGCGGCGACGATGTGGTGGTGACGCCGTACTCCTTCCGCGCCAGCGCGACCGCCGTCGCCAACGCCGGCGCTCGCCCGGTCTTCGCGGACGTCGGGCCCGACCACCTGCTCAGCGCGCGCACCATCGCGGCGGCGCTCACCCCGCGCACCAGGGCCGTCGTGGTGGTGCACCTCTACGGGCAGGTCGCCGATATGGCGCCAATCCTCGCGCTCGCGCGGAAGCGCGGCATTTTCGTGGTCGAGGACTGTGCCCAGTGCCTTGGCGGCGAATACCGTGGCCGCAAGGTCGGTACGCTTGGCGACGCCGGCTGCTTCTCCTTCTGCCAGTCGAAGCACATCACCACCGCCGGCGAGGGCGGCATGGTGGTCTGCCGTTCGGCGAAGACGGCGCGCGCGGTGGAGTCGCTGCGCGACCACGGCTGGAAGGTGGGAAGCGCGCCGAAGGAGTATGACCGCGTCGGCTACAACGCGCGGCTGACCGAGATCCAGAGCGCGGTGGGGCTTTGCGAACTCGAACGGCTGGAGAGCTGGAATCTGCCGCGCCGCCGTCGTCTTGCCGAACGGCTTGTCGCGCGGCTTAGGCGTCTCTCCGATTCGCTCGGCTCCGCCTCTCCCATCGTCGGCTGGCCGGTGGACACGCCCGCGCGCCGCGCGAGCTTCTGGCTGGTGCCGTTCGTGCTCGACCAGAAGAAGCTCTGCGTGCCGGTCGCGCGCTTCATCGAGAATCTACAGGCGGCCGGCGTGCCGGCCTACCGGATCCTCTGGCCGCTGATGGCGAAGAAGCCGACCGCCGTCGCTCTCGCCGCGTGGACCGTTGGCTTCTGGGTGCACCCCACGCTTTCGCTCGCCGACATGGATCGCGCCGCGTCCGCCTTTGCCGCGGTCCTCGGCAAACCGTAAAAATTTTTTCACCTTTTGGCCTTTGCCTGTGTCTATATATTAAAAGGGGTATTAAAAGGGAAAGCCAGAAATTCTGGACGAAAAAACGCGGCGAAACCAGCCTGAAGCCGTTTCGCCGCAGTTACGATACGCTGTCGGGCAAAACCGACAGTCGTGTCAGACTCCTTACTTGACGCAGCAGGGGGTCTTGTTCTCGATGAGCTCAACGCCGGAGAGAGTCGCCGGGTAGCCGGAGATCTCGGCCTTGAACTGCTTGAACACAAAGTAGTCCTTGGTCGTGACCTTGTACTTGGCACCGACGATCTGATCGCACTTGGCGGCATCGCAGGCGTTGGCATAGGCACCGTTCTTGGCCTTGTCGAGGGCGCTCGGGATTAACGGGTTCTGCCCGCAGACGGCGTCGGCGGTGTGCGTGGCGCTTGAGCCCCAGCAGATGAAGCCGAACAGGCAGTTGATGTTGTCCTGAGCGGTGACGGGTTTGTCGGCGACCGTAAACTTCTCATGCACGATGTCCTTCGCGATGCAGGGGCGGCGGCAGGCGTTCCCACCATCGTTCTGGTTCACTGAAACGCAACCGCAGGCAGCGGCGGCGATGGCAGCAGCAACGAGGATCTTCTTCATTTCTGTAGTCCTTTCTTGTGGGTTTTTAGAATGGTTGCGGGACCTCCCCGCAACGTTCACGCGTATTATACCATATTTTCTTCCGTCGCAACGACAGGATTTTGGTATAATACGCACATGGACCTCATGGAAGAGATAGCCCGGCTCAAGCGGGAGCGGAACGCGGTGGTGCTCGCCCACAACTACTGCCGCGGCGAGGTGCAGGACGCGGCGGACTTCACCGGCGACTCGCTCGAGCTCGCCCGCCGCGCCACCCAGGTCGAGGCGGACGTCATAGTCTTCTGCGGCGTCTACTTCATGGCAGAGACCGCGAAGATCCTCAATCCCGGGCGCAAGGTGCTGGTGCCCGATCCGTCCGCCGGCTGCCCGATGGCGGACATGATAACCGCCGCGCAGCTCCGCGAGCTCAAGGCGAAGCATCCCGGCGCGAAGGCGGTCTGCTACGTCAACTCCACCGCCGAGGTGAAGGCCGAGTGCGACCTCTGCGTGACGAGCGGCAACGCCGAGAAGGTGATGCGCGCCTTTGCGCCGGACGAGGAGATCGTCTTCGTGCCCGACCGCCACCTCGGCAGCCACATCGCCGGGCTCCTCGGCCGCGACTACACGCTCTGGCCCGGCTACTGCCCCACCCACCAGATCGTCACCGCCAAGGCCGTCGCCGTCGCCCGCGCCGCCCATCCCGGCGCGCCGGTGCTGGTGCATCCCGAGTGCGCCGCCGACGTGCGCGCTGCGGCGGACCACGCGCTCTCCACCGGTGGAATGTGCCGCTTCGCGCGCGAAAGCGCCGCGCCGGAGATCGTGATCGGCACCGAGATCGGCATTCTCCACCGCCTGCGCAAGGAGAACCCGGACAAGGCGTTCTATCCCGTCTCCGACTGCGCGGTGTGCCCGAACATGAAGAAGAACACGCTCCAGAACCTCTGCGAGTCGCTCCGGGAGATGCGCGTCGAGGTGGAGGTGCCGACCGAGACCGCGGACAAGGCGCGCCGCGCGATTGAGGCGATGCTCGCGGTCGCATAGCGCCGCTCACGATTGCAAGGAAACCAAGGAGGAAAAACCACATGCAAAAGCCAGTCGTCTCCGTCCTCGCCGCGGCGCTTGCCTGCGCCTGCTTCGCCCAGGATCCGGCCCCCGCCGCGCCCGCGGCCACTTCACCCGCCATCGAGGCGGTCGGCCCCCGCGCCCGCCCGCCGCGCCCCGGCATGCGCCCCGGTCGCCCGTTCGCTCCCAGCGGCATGCGCATCCCGATGATGCAGCACCGCAGCTTCGGCGCGCTCTCCGACGGCCGCCAGACGAAGCTCTACCGCATCGAGGGCGCGGGCGGGCTCATCCTCGACGTCTCCGACTACGGCGGCCGCCTGGTGCGCTGCTACGCGCCGGACAAGTACGGCAACCTCGAGGACGTCACCCTCGGCTTCAACACCGCCGGCGAGTACGAGCGCAACGGCTTCTCGATGGGCACCCTGATCGGCCGCTTCGGCAACCGCATCAAGGACGGCAAGTTCACCCTCGACGGCAAGGAGTACGCCCTGCCGGTGAACGAGGACAAGCCGCCGCGCCACAACTGCCTCCACGGCGGCACCAAGGGCTGGGACGCGCAGATCTGGGCGGTGAAGCCGCTCCGCGAGCCGCGCGTGCGCGGGCTCGAGCTCATGTACGTCTCCAAGGACGGCGAGATGGGCTTCCCCGGCACCGTCACCTGCAAGGTCCGCTACCGCGTGCTGCCGAACAACGTCTGGTCCGTCGAGTACGAGGCCACCACCGACAAGCCGACGATCCTCAACCTCACCCACCACTCCTACTGGAACCTCGCCGGCGAGGCGAGCGGCTCCGTGCTCGGACAAGAGCTCCAGATCTTCGCCGACCGCTACACCGACGTCGACGACGGCCTCATCCCGATCAAGGACATCGACGTGAAGGGGACTGGCTTCGACTTCACGACCTCGCGCGCGATCGGCGCGATGGCCGACTGGATGGCTAAGAACGAGCACCTGAAGCCGATGGACAACTGGTACGACCACAACTTCGTGCTCCGCGGCGAAATGGGCGTCCTCCACCCGGCCGCGACGATGAAGGATCCGGTCTCCGGCCGCCGGCTCGAGATCTGGACCACCGAGCCGTGCATGCAGATGTACGGTGCGCAGAACATGGACGGCACGATGGACGCGAAGAAGGCCGGCGCGAAGCTGGTGCAGTTCGCCGGCGTGGCGCTCGAGACCCAGCACTACCCCGACTCGCCAAACCACCCCGAGTTCCCGACCACGGTGCTGAAGCCGGGCGAGACCTTGCGCAGCCGCACCGAGTACCGCTTCTTCGCCGACTGAGCGGTGACGGTTCCGGCCATCCTCGCGGCGCTTTCGGTCGCCTTTCCGCGCCCGGGCGCCGCGCTGCCCTCGGTCGAGCGCTGCTACGTGCTCGGCGCGGCCACCCCCGGCGCGACCAACGTGGTCGTCTCGGGCAGCTCGTTCCCCGTCCACCCGCAGGGCGGATGGGTGGCGATGGCCGAGCTCAAGCCCGGCACCAACACGATCTCGGTTTCCTGCGTCGAGCCCGGGGCGGAAGCCGCGGCGGAGACGAACATCGTGGTCGTCGTCGCGCCGAAGCCGCCGCTCATCGACAAGGTCGTGGACATGGTGACGCAGCCAGAGTACAAGAAGCTCGATTACGCCGGCGACACGCCGCGCCCGCATCCGTCCGAGCATCCTGACCGCGTGCCGGTAGTGGTCATCGACCCCGGCCACGGCGAGAACGACACCGGCGCACTCTCCCCCCATTCGCTGCCGGAGAAGGACGCCAACCTACGGCTTGCGCTGGCGGTGAAGGACGTGCTCATCAAGCGCGGCTGGAAGGTGGTGATGACGCGTGAGGACGACTCCTTTCCCAAGCTCTACGACCGCCCGAAGGTCGCGCACCGCGAGGGCGCGGACGCGTTCGTCTCCATCCACCACAATGCGCCGCCGATCGACAAGGACCCGCGCAAGCTGCGCTACCACTGCGTCTACGCCTGGAACGAGATCGGGGAGCGGCTGGCTGCGGCCGTCAACCGCCGCATGGCCGCGGCGCTGGGCGAGAGCCTCAAGAACAACGGCGTGATGAAGGGGAATCTGGCGGTGACGCGCAACCCGGAGATACCGAGCTGCCTCGTCGAGGCGGACTTCGTCACCACTCCCGAGGGCGAGATCGACTGCTGGAGCCGCGAGCGCCGCGCTAAGGTCGCCGCCGCCATCGCCGACGGCCTCGACGACTGGAGAAGGGGAAAGTAGGGCGGTGTCGGCGAGGAAAGAACATGGCGCGCGCAGGCCGGAGGTGCTGTCTCCGGCGGGCGACTTCACCTGCCTGCAGGCCGCGCTCGACGCCGGGGCGGACGCGGTCTACTTCGGGCTCGGCACCTTCAACATGCGCGCGAGGAGCGGGGTGAACTTCCGCGAGGAGGACCTCCCCGAGATCGCCCGCCGCTGCCGCGATTGCGGCGCGAAGGCGTACCTCGCGCTCAACGCGATCATGTTCGAGGGCGAGACCGCGGAGGTCGCGCGCGTCCTCGACGCGGCGAAGCCGTACGTCGACGCGGCGATCGTCTCGGACTGGGGCGTGATAGCGCTCTGCCGCGAGCGCGGGGTGCCGTTCCACGTCTCGACGCAGATGTCGGTGTCCAACTCCGAGGCGGTGCGCTTCCTCGCGGCGCACGGCGCGGCGCGGGTGGTGCTGGCGCGCGAGTGCACGCTCGGCGAGGTGAAGGCGATCGCCGCGGCGGTGGCGCCGACGGAGATCGAGTGCTTCGTCCACGGCGCGCAGTGCGTGGCGGAGTCGGGCCGGTGCTTCATGAGCCACGACGCCTTTGGCGCGAGCGCGTGCCGCGGCGAGTGCCGACAGCCGTGCCGGCGGCGGTTCGAGGTGAAGGCGGTGGACCTCTACGAGGACGAAAACGGGAAGCCGGTGCACGAGTCGGAGACGGCCTTCGTGGTGGAGCCGCGCACGATCCTCTCCGCCAAGGACCTCTGCTCGCTCGCCTTCCTCGACCGGCTCGTAGACGCCGGGGTGGCGAGCTTCAAAATCGAGGGGCGCGCGCGCAACGCCGAGTACGTGCACACGGTGACGGCGGCCTATAGACGCGCCGTCGACGCAATCGCCGCGGGCGAGTATACGCCGGAGCTCGTCGCCGAGCTGGAGGCGGAGGTCTCCAAGGTCTTCCACCGCGAGTTCTCGCGAGGGCTCTACTTCGGGCGCCCCGGGGTGGACCAGTTCGCCGACTCGCAGGACTCGCTCTCGACGCTCGTCAAGCGCCATGCCGGGATCGTTGTCGACTACTTCCTCAAGGCCGGCATCGCGCAGGTGCAGATCCAGGACCATCCGCTCGCCGTGGGCGACACTGTACAGATCCATGGACCGACCACCGGGGTCGTCGAGGTCGAGATTGACGAGCTGCGGCGCGACGACGAGCGGCTCGAGTCGGCCGGGAAGGGCGAGTGGGCGACTTTCCGCGCGCCTCGCTGCCGCGTCGGCGACAAGGTGTTCTTCATGGAGGAGAGGAAGGGGGAGAAAAGGAGATGAAATCAGTCACCGCAAGGCGCGTTGTCGCGCTTCTGCCCGACACGGGCGAGCGCTATCTCTCGACCTGGCTGTTTGAATGGGGGATGGCCTCGTGAAGATAGTCTACCAGGGCAAGGAGACGGAAACCGCCCCGACTTCGGTCGGAGGGTTTCTTGCTTCTGTCGGCGTCGCTGCGGACAAGGTCATCATCGAGTACAAGGGCGACATACTTTCCGCCGCTGCCGCGGCGTCCGCGCCGCTTGAGGAGGGTGCGGAGCTGAATGCGTTCAAGGTCGTTGCTGGAGGATGATGGTTTTGACAGGATTTACGGGATTGTCCGAATCCTGTAAATCCTGTCAATCGTGTCGAAAAAAATGAGCGCAAACACCTATCTGACCGAGCGCGAGCGGCGCATCCTCGAGTCCGCCAAGGTTGGCATCGCCGGCGCGGGGGGGCTCGGCTCCAACGTGTCCATGCTGCTGGTCCGCGCGGGGATAAGGAAGTTCGTGATCGCGGACTTCGACGAGGTGAACGAGTCGAACCTGAACCGCCAGTTCTTCTTCCGCGGCCAGGTCGGCGAGAAGAAGGTCGAGGCGCTTGCGCGGAACCTGCGCCTCGTGGAGCAGGACCTGGAGCTGGAGCTCTGTGATGCGCGGCTGACCGGCGGGAACGTGGCCGAGGTGTTTGCCGGATGCGACGTCGTTGTCGAGGCGTTCGACGCGGCGGAGTCGAAGACGATGCTCTTGGACGCGCTACTGCCGTCGGGCCGGCCGGTAGTCGCGGCGACTGGACTGGCGGGCTGGGGGCGGTCGAACGAGATCAAGACGCGCAAGGTGGGGCGGAACCTCGTCCTTGTCGGCGACCAGTCGCGCGGCGTTGGCGACGGCTTATCGCCGGTCGGGACGCGCGTGATGATCGCCGCCGCGCACCAGGCCAACGCAGTTTGCGCCCTGTTGCTGGGCGAGGAGCTGTAAAGGCGCAGGACTGCTGCGGCCTCACTTCTCCAGCGCGGACCTCACTTCGCGGAGGACGCGCGGGGCGCCCGCTTGGTTCATGGTCCGGCTCGTAGGTAACCTAGGATGACAAGGAAAACCTACTGTGGCAATTTACTGTGGCAATCAGGTGATCCTATTGGCTCCAGACAAGAGCTTATTGATATAGTAGCATTGACATAGTAATCGGTTTTGTGATACACTGCTCGACATGCGGAAGACGAGGCTTATAGAGAATTGCCGATGCTACCACCTGATTAGTCGGCTATATCCACCAGCCGTTAGGCTGCTCGCGAAGCGAGGCGCTATGCGTGGTGCACATCAGGCGTTTTTTCTCGATGACGACGAGAAGACGCGGGCGATTGAGCTGCT
>SFPL01000102.1 GCA_004551905.1 Lentisphaeraceae bacterium | reverse complement strand
TCTGTCCCCGTCGGCATCCCGTCGGGTGGCTTGTCATGCCTTGAACAGGCTGTGCGGCAGGGTCTCGTCGCGCAAAACCGCTTACAAATGTCCACGGCGGCTCGGCGCAGCCGAGACGACGGGGGTATTTGTAATCCGTGACAGTGAACCGCGAACCATGAATATGGTATAATACACACTCTTTACTTCTCCGGTAAGGAAGAGAAGAGGTTGAAGTGAGCAAGAAAAGTAATTATCTGGGCATAGACATCGGGTCGACGACCTTCAAGGCCGTCCTCATGTCCGGCGACGGCAAGGTGGAGCGCACGGTCTACCGGCGCACCCAGCCGGTCGAGAGCGGCAAGGTGGCCTGCACAGGCCACTGCTCGGCGTGCGGCTGCTGCAGCGGCGGCTCGGTGAAGAAGCTCGCGCTCGAGTTCCTGCGCGCGGCGGGGATCTCGTTCAAGGATGTCGACGCGATCGTCGTCACCGGCAGCCAGATCGTCGAGGACACCCGCCGGTTCATCCCGTTCGACTTCCAGGTCAGCGAGGTGACGGCCCACGTCGCCGGCGCGAAGTTCCTCCACCCCGACGTCGACGCGATCATCGACTGCGGCGGCCAGGACTCGAAGTGCATGGTCTACAATCCGACCATGAGGCTGTGGACGAGCATGATGAGCGGCGTCTGCGCGGCGGGCACGGGGAGCTTCCTCGACTCGGTGGCGCAGAAGCTCGGCGTCAAGGTCGAGGAGGTGGCCGACAAGGTG
Organism: Lentisphaeraceae bacterium; assembly: GCA_004551905.1. GTDB lineage: Bacteria > Verrucomicrobiota > Kiritimatiellia > RFP12 > UBA1067 > UBA1067. The sequence goes on along the minus strand of SFPL01000102.1, from coordinate 6,723 downwards.
AACTACGAGTCCAACACCGAGTTCAGCTCTGTCTGCGCCGTCCTCTCCGCGACCTCGATCAACAAGTTCAAGAACCGGGTGCCTATCGGCGACCTCCTGGCCGGCGCGTGCAAGGCGCAGGCGCGCACGATCCTCAACTCGGTGGGGCAGCTCCTCGTCAACGCGCCCGGGCGCAAGATCCTCTTCCAGGGCGGCGTCGCGTTCAACAAGGCGGTGGCGTTCTTCCTGAAGAAGCTTACTGGCAGCGAGATCGTGATCCCCCAGTACCACGAGGTGATGGGCGCGCTCGGCGCGGCGGTCATCGCGATGCGCCTCCACGACCTGAGGGAGAAGGGCAAGCTCGACCTCGCGAAGGTGGAGTACGAGCCGACCCGCGGCAAGTCGACGTTGCTGCGAATCAAGTCCACCAAGCGCGACTTCTTCTCGCACGACCCCTCGAAGCCGCTCGTCTGGCGCAACCTCTTCTTCCCCGCCGAGATCCTCAACGCGATGGGCTGCCGCATCCGCACCCTCGAGACGTACGCCGCGCTCTTCGGTCGCCGCGCCGACAAGGTGAAGGAGGCCCTTGGGCGCGCAGCGCAGAAGGGCTTCGATGGCCAGACCTGCTCGTTCCTGCGGATGCTCGAGGGAATGGAGCTCGACAAGCCGGACTTCGTGGTCTCCACCGTGCAGCCGTGCCAGCAGGCGGAGCGCGTCTTCGCCGATCTCGTGCGCGAGCACGGCATCCCGGACCGGCTCTACTCGCTGCAGACCCCGGTGAACTCCCAGGCCCGCAACGCCGTTGAGACGGTGGCGGACGGCCTTGCCGAGGCGGTTTCGGAGATGGAGAAGGCGTTCGGGCGCAAGCTCGACCCCGGCCGGCTCGAGGAGGCGTGCGTCCTCTCCAACGAGGCGGCCGACCTTGCGCGCAAGTGCGCCGACCTGAGGTTCACCTCGCCGCCGCTCGTCCGCGGCTCGGAGGCGATCTACAACGCGGTCGTGTTCTCCCAGCTCTGGGGCACACAGGACCTCGTCGACATCCAGAAGGCGTACTACGAGGAGCTCCTCGCCAAGAAGGCGTGGGCCGAGCGGCGCTACTCGATCGACGACACCCACCGCCTGCTGTGGCTGCACCTGCCGCCGTTCTACGACACCAAGCACCTCGACTTCATCGAGACCACCTGCAACGCGCCGATCGTCTTCGAGGAGACGAACTTCGTGGGCTGGGGCCCGCTCGACCCGAAGGACCCCTACCGCTCGCTCGCGCGCAAGCTGCTGGAGTCCGGCTTCCTCGACCCCGCGCTCCGCGTCGAGTACGTGAAGCGCGCCGTGCCCGCCGGCCGCTTCAACGGCGTCATCCTCTACACCCACGGCTTCGGCCGCTGCTCGCTCGCCGACCGCGCGCTCTCCAAGCATCTGAGGGAGACTCTCGACTCGATCGGCGTGCCGCTTCTCGCGCTCGAGGGCGATTGCATGGACGCGTCGATCGATCCGTGCTCGACGACGACCAAGATCTCGTCCTTCGTCGAGGCGCTCAACCTCAACCGCTACGGCAACATCTTCGGCAAGGTCAAGGAGTGAAGGACCCGCGCATGGAATACGAAAGCACCATCGGCCTCGAGACACACGTCCAGCTGAAGACGAAGACCAAGATGTTTTGCTCCTGCCTGCTCAAGACCGGCTGCGAGCCGAACACCAACGTCTGCCCCGTCTGCCTCGGCTACCCGGGCGCGCTTCCGGTCATGAACCGCGAGGCGGTGAAGCTCACGGTGATGTCGGGCCTGATGCTTGGCTGCCGCGTGAACCCGCACGCCACCTTCGACCGCAAGAACTACTTTTACCCCGACATGGCCAAGGACTACCAGATCTCCGAGAACGGCAGTCCCCTCTGCATCGGCGGCGGGGTGGAGATCACTCGCCCCGACGGCACCAGGAAGCTGATCCGCATCAACCACATCCACCTTGAGGAGGACGCGGCGAAGATCAACCACTACGCCTCCACCTCTGGCGTCGACTTCAACCGCGGCGGAACTCCCCTGATGGAGATCGTCTCCGAGCCTGACATGGAGTCCGCCGACGACGCGATCGCCTACCTCACCGCGCTCCGCGAGATGCTGGTCTACGCGGGGGTGAGCGACTGCAACCTCGAGGAGGGCAACATGCGCTCCGACGTCAACATCTCCATCCGCCCCAGGGGCGCGAAGGAGCTGGGGACGAAGGTCGAGATCAAGAACATGAATTCCTTCTCCGGCATCCACGCCGCGCTCGAGCACGAGGCGAGGCGCCAGCGCGAATGCGTGGCGCACTCCATTCCGATCGTGCAGGAGACGCGCCGCTGGGACCCGGAGGCGATGGAGACCTCCTCCATGCGCTCGAAGGAGAACGCCCACGACTACCGCTATTTCCCGGAGCCGGACCTGGTGCCGGTGGAGCTTTCCGAGGCCGAGGTCGAGGAGTGGCGCGCGCTTCTCCCCGAGCTGCCGGAGCGCCGTCGCGCGCGGATGGTGGAAGAGTACGGCATCGCCGAGTACGACGCCGGGGTGCTCTCCCAGCACAAGGAGAACGCCGACTGGTTCGAGGCCGCCGCGAAGGGACTCGACCGCAAGCTCGCCAAGCAGCTCTGCAACCTTTTCATGGGCGACGTGATGGCGCTGATGAACGCGAGCGGCAAGGCGATCGGCGAGTGCGCGATGAAGCCCGCCGACCTCGCAGCGCTCGTCCGCCTCGCCGCTGCGGGCACGATCAACGGCCCCACGCTCAAGGAGCTTCTTCCGGAGATCTTCGAGAAGGGCGGCGACCCGGAGGCGATCGTGAAGGAGCGCGGTCTCGGCGCGGTGAGCGACGCCTCTGCCCTGGAGGCGTTCGTCGAGCAGGCGATCGCCGCCAACCCGAAGAGCGTGGCCGACTTCAAGGCCGGCAAGAAGGCGGCGGCAGGCTTCTTCGTCGGCCAGGTGATGAAGCTCTCCAAGGGCAAGGCCGACCCGAAGGTCGTCGGCAAGCTCGTCGCCGAAAGGCTCGCGAAATGCTGAGGTTCGTCTCCATCGCCTTCGTCGCGCTGGCGCTGGCGGCCGCCGGCGGCTGCCGCGGCTTCGACATCGCCCAGACCTGCATCTTCGCGGACGAGGACGGGAATGTGGTCACGGTCGGCTACGGCAGCGCCGAGAAGCCCCACACGAACACCTACGTCAATCCGTTCACCAAGCAGGAGATGGAGTTCAATTCCACCCTCGCCGTGGAGGTGGAGCTGCCCGACGGCGACTCCTTCGTCGCCTGGCGATGCATGAACTTCGAGCGGTCTGGAACCATGTACCGGACGGACAACGGCCGCTGGATGTTCCACGCCAACGGCTTCACCTCGTCGCTCTACGAGCGCCGTCCCGACGGCGGCTACAACCTGGTCTTCAACGGAGTCCTCTGCGAGGCGCCGAAGTCGGACCGCACCGGCGACGACAAGTGGCGCAAGATGAAGAAGGACGCAAAGGGGAAGTGGCGGTGAGCGACATGGCCGCAAACCCCCTCGACAACATCCGGGTGGTGCTGGTCGGCACCCTCTACACCGGCAACGTCGGCTCCAGCTGCCGCGCCATGGCCAACATGGGGATAAGGCACCTGAGACTCGCCGCGCCGAACCTCCAGAACTCCTGGGAGGAGGGCGAGCGCCTCGCCGTGCACGCGACCGACATCCTCGCCGCGCGCGAGGAGTTCCCGTCGCTTGAGGCGGCTGTCGCTGACTGCGTCGCCGTCGTCGGCACCACTGCGCGCGAAGGGCTCTACCGCCAGCACGTCAAGGCGCCGCGCGACTGCGCCTCCGACCTCCTCTCCGTCGCCGCCACCGGTCCCGTCGCGCTCGTCTTCGGCCGCGAGGACAAGGGACTTCTCAACGAGGAGATCGCCCAGTGCACCCACCTCGTGCGGATTCCGGTGGACGAGGGATATACTTCGCTCAACCTCTCGCAGGCAGTGCTTCTCACCTGCTACGAGCTCTTCGCCGCGTCCGGCCGCTATGTGCCGCCGCGCGAGAAGGCGCCGCCCGCCCCGCAGGCCCAGAAGGCGCAGCTGAACAAGAACTGGGCCGCCATGCTCCGGGAGATCGGCTTCATGAAGGAGGAGCAGTCCGACCACTTCATGCAGGGCTTCCAGCGCGTCTTCTCGCGCGGGGTGGTGACCAAGGACGACGCCGCGCTGATGCTCGGCGTCGCCCGCCAGGCCGTGTGGGCGGCGAAGAACCATGCGTGACGTTGCCTTCAGCTGCGACGACGGCGGCGTCCCCTACCTGAAGACGGCGGTGTGGTCGCTCCTCTCCCGCTACGCCGGCAAGGATCCGCTCAGGGTCAACGTGTTCGAGGGCTGGGGCGGGCACTCCGCCGCGCACAAGGCGGAGCTGGCGGAGCTGGTAGGCCGCTTCGCCGGCGCGACGCTGCGCTACGTCGACGTCGAGCAGCCGCTCAAGCCCTACGCGGACGCCATCGCGCCGCGCCCCGGCTCGCGCTGGAATGTCTTTACCTGGACGCCCGTCTTTACCCCGATGCTGATTCCCGACGCGACCGGCAACGTGATCCACTTCGACATCGACATGCTCTTCAACGCCGACGTCTCGCCGCTCTTCGAGCTCGACCTCTCCGGGGACGGCGGCGAGCCGTTCCTCGTCGCCTGCGCCTACGAGTACGACAAGTTCGGCGACAACGCCGGCCGCGAGATCTGGGAGAAGGGCATCCTGCCGCCGGAGGCGGAGCGCTACTTCAACACCGGCGTTCTGGTGTTCAACTCCGAGGCCTGCCGCGCCGAGCGCACCTGGGACCGGATCATCGAGTGGTACCGCGCCCACTACAACGTCGCCGACCGCATAGAGCAGGACGCCTGGAACGCGCTCTACTGGCGGCGGGTGAAGCCGCTTGAGGTGAGGTGGAATTTCCACGACCGCAACCTCAAGGGCTACGCGCGCTGGCCGCTGAACGCGAAGTACTGGCTCGGCAACACCCCGCGCGAATGCATGAAGGCGGCGGTGAACCCGGCGATTCTCCACTTCTGGGGGCCGAAGAAGCCGTGGAAGCCGTCGCACCGCCCCTACCGCGGCCTCTACCACCGCGCCATGCGCGAGGTGGGGCTCAAGCCGCCGCGGGAGCAGCTGCTCGTCCCCTGGTACGACTTCGTCAATTCCTGCGACATGGCGGCGGTGAAGGACACCCTGCGCATTCCCGCCGACAACTACCCGTGCGCCGGGTTCAACCGCGCCGCGATGGTTGCCGTCGCCCGCCGCCGCCGCCTCGTGAAGGCGGTAGAGCGGGTGCTGCTGGTGCCGTTCGAGTGGCTGGCCATCGGCATCGGCCTCGCCACTTTGCCTTTCGTCGGTCGGCGGACGATGCAGCGGCTCTGCGACTTCGCGGCCGGTCTCATGTACCTCTTCGACCGGAAGGGGCGCCGCCGCTCGCTCGCGAACCTGCGCGTCGTCCTCGGCACCGCGAAGGGGAACGAGGGCACCTTTTTCTTCGACGCCGCCAAAGCGAAGTACGACCCGACCCCGCGCGAGCGCAAGGTTGTGCGCGGCGCCTACCGCAACATGGCCCGCGCCGTCGGCCACGCGTTTTGGACCTCGCGCCGCGCCGCGGATCGCGTGCGCGCGGCCGGCGAGATGAGCGCCGAGTGCGTGGCGAAGCTGCGCGGGAGCCGTCCGGCGATCACGGTGTCGGGGCATATCGGCTGCTGGGAGATCCTCTCGCAGCTGGCGCAGCTCGAAGGACATTCGATGATGTCTGTCGCCAAGAACATCGGCACCCGGGCGATGACCGCGCTGCTCGCGCGGGCGCGGCGCTCGGCGGGGCAGGAGATCGTCCCCGCCGCCGGCGCTTTCCGTCCGCTCTTCGCCGGCATCCGCGCCGGCAAGTCGCTCGGGCTCCTCGTCGACCAGCGCGTCTCGCCGGACGACGGCGGCATCTGGGTCAGGTTTTTCGGCAGTCCGGTGCCGGTATCCGCCGCGCCGGCGTTCTTCGCCAGCCGCACCAAGACGCCGATATTCGTCGCCTGGTCGCGTCCGCTCGCAGACGGACGCTACCGCTGCGAGCTGCTGGACTGCATCACGCCCGAAGAGGCGAAGGATATCTGGTCTGCCACCCAGCGCGTCACCCGAGACCTCGAGCGCATCATTCGCCGCCATCCCTCGCGCTGGGTGATGAACTACAACCTCTTCGGCACGTTACCCACCCCCGCCGACCTCGAGACCCTCGCCGCGCGCGAGCGGCGTGCTTGATATTAAGCGCGGCGTTTTGGCATAATTCGCGCAGCCTCCGATAATTCGGGGAGCACGACCCTGCATCTCAACACTCCGCTGTCGGTGTATGCGAACGCCTTGTATTCCCCAGGGCCAGACTTGCGCTCGTAGACAGTCTGGGCCTTTTCAGGAAGCTTGTAAACTCGCCTTATGTAGATCACTGGTCTCTCCTCTTCTCATCTATTCGCACTTTCTCAACTCGCCTTGCGTAGATCACTCTTTGTCTTCTCACCCTGCATAAATTTTTCGGTGCACCCCCTTGACACGGATTACAAATCCCTAATTCTTCGCACAGGTAGGCCGTAGGAGGCGACCTTTGTCCACAGGGCCGGGATGGCGTCTCGCCATCCTGGCCTGTCTCGCATATTTTGACTTTTTTGCAGATTCCCCCTTGACTTTTGCCGAAAAGGTCTCTATAATATGCGACCTATGATTAAAAAAAGAATGTCGGCTCCCTACAGGGAGGTCTCGAGCAGGCT
>SFPL01000101.1 GCA_004551905.1 Lentisphaeraceae bacterium | reverse complement strand
TGCCTCCTTGCGTTTTTTTGCTTTGCAAGAAAGCATACAGCCAACGCCTGATTTTTTCAACCCCCAGCTGAAGCCCGCTCAACAGGCCAATCGCTCAAGGCAAAACCTCCCGGTGTTGCACTGGGAACTCGCGCGCGCGGTACGACATGATTAAGTGCGGCAAAAAGCGCGAGGAGTACCGCGATGCTACCGACTATTGGCTGAAACGGCTTTCACGGTGGGACTTGTCGCCCGGCATTCCAGTCGTCGAGTTCCGTCGCGGTTACGCGGCAAACGCGCCGCGCATGGCGTTCTGGTGCATGGGGCTGAACACCGAAAGCGGGATGAAGGCCTATGCCTACATTGACTACTCAACGCGTCCCGAATGGGGAGAGCCAAAGTCCCCGCATTTCATAGTCCGACTCGGTGGGGAAGTCCGCCTTCGCGGCTCTGCGTCTCTGCGTGAGATTTAACCACACCAAGCCAACCACCAACAAGGAGCAAACAAGATGAGTAATCCAATCATACCTCACGACGAACCGGCAGACAAGGCAGCTCCTGTCGTAGCCGGGAACCGCATGACCAGACCCGACGCGGTCGCGGAGCTGATGCGGCTGCAGAAGCGTTGCGCCTTCGAGAACCGCGGGCGCGAGGTCGAGGCGTTGGCGATGGCGATCCACAATATCATCCGCCGGCACAAGCAATCGGCACGTAACACCGCCAAGCACTACCATACGAAAGGCGAATAACCATGGCCAAGTACAGACAGATCCTGCAGGACGTGCTTTTGCAGAGCGCGTGCAAGCGGCGTGAAGAGGCGGAGCGCGAGCGGCGGTTTTACGACACGCTGGAACTCGCCGCGCTCGCCGCGTTTGCCGCGGGCTGGCTGATCGCGATTGTGACGCACCTGTGATTGAAAGGTTGAAAGCATGAACAAAACCACCCAGGCCATCATCGCGCTGCTGCCGAAGAAGCCGCTGCTGTCCCCGGCTGATCTCGCCGCCGCCTACGGGCTGGCGACAGCCGTGCCAATCATTGCCGACATCAAGGTCGGCAAGCTCGCGGCCAACTCCATCAATGGCCGCTACATCATCTCCCGCGCTGCCGCGGAAGCTTACATCGAAGCCAACGAATATTCACCCGACGAAGGAACCATCTGAAATGAAGAACGCAAACCACCCCGCCGCCCAGACCGCGCTCACCGTGCGCATGGGCGAAATCGCCTTCCCCGAAGGAGTCGAGACTCTTGGAGAGAAGGCCAACTTCCTCCACGCCTATTCGGTCGAGAGTGCCAAGCGCTCCACCGGCGCGGCAATCATGGCCGGCTGGATTCTCGCCGTCGCCCGCTCCACCTGCCCGCACGGCACCTGGGGCAACTGGCTGGAGCAGAATGTCAACTTCTCTCACGATACCGCACGGAACTACCTTTCTCTCTACGCGAAGACTTTGGGCGCTGCGCGGGCGGCGATGCGGCGCCCGATCGCGCTGACGGTCGAGCCGACGATCGAGGAGCTGGAGGAGGCTGCGCACGACGTCAACGGCAAGAGTCTGTCGGCGCTCTACAAGTCGACGCGGCTGATGGCGACGCCCAACAACTGGGGCGGACCAGATCGTGGGCAGGGCCGCAAGCCCAAGGACGCGGCGGAAGAGGAATCTGCCGCGCTGGACGCGGTCGTCAATTCGCCGGCGCTTCTTATCGCCGCGATCCGCGAGCCGCTGGCGACCGTATACCGGACCTGGCGCGAGCGCGACGTCTTCGCGCGGATCGAGCTCGGCGACCTCGCCCAGGTTACGGCGACCTTGAATGAGCTGGCCAGCGCGGCGACCGCGGCCTTGAAGGCGAGGAGCAAGAAGTAATGGACCAGCCGCTTATCGTGTCCAAAGTCGAGATCGACGAGATCCTGCGGCTCCTGCCAAGCGACGAGGCGCAGCGCACCTTGTCGTTCATCGACGCGCTGAAGGTCTTTGACCGCGCCGCCGACAAGAAGCGCTGCGCCGCCGAGATTGCCGCCCGGCTTGAGCCGCTGGGCTACAAGGGGCTGTCCCTGAAATCGCTCTACCGCAAGCTCGACCAGTTCAAGGCGGTTGGCGTGTGGGCATGCGTCGACCGGCGCGTCGCCCGGCGGGTGTCCGCCCAGGGAATCGTGGCGAACCGGCTTTTCGTCGAGGCGTGGCAGTCGCGGGTGCTGATGTGCCGGCGGAAGGTGAAGCCCGCCTGGCGGGCGCTCTTGCTGGACCTCGCCAACGGGGTAAGCATTCCCGGCATCGGCACTTGGCGCGAGCTCTACGCCGCGACCTACGGCTACAGGCCGGCGGACGGCGAGCCGTGCCCGTGGAGCGTCGCCGCGCCGCCGCCCGGCTGGTCGCTCAGGAACATGATGTCCGTCGCGCCGGACCGGTTCTCGCTGGCTGCCGCGCGCATCGGCATGGGCCAGGCGAAGATCGACTTCCTGCCGACGGTGAGGCTGACGCGGGTCGGGCTGCTTGCTTGCCAGGTCGTCGAGGTGGACGATATGTGGTACGAGCACATGGTGATTTTTGGCCACAACCAGAAGCCGCAGCGCGTCGTCGAGTTCGCCATCATGGACCGGCTCACCGGCCATGTCTTCGGGCATCTCGCGAAGCCGGTCGTGGAAGCGCCGGACGGCACCCGCAAGACGCTCAAGTCCGCCTGGGTGCGGTATCTCTACCACTACCTCCTCTGCTGCGTGGGCGTCCCGGAGGGCGGCTGCGTAATCAAGGGCGAGCACGGCACCGCGTCCCAGGACGACACCTTTGCCGCGGCGCTGGCCTCGGTGAATGCGGTCCGCGAGGCGAACGGCTGGAAGCCGGTGGTCTTCCGCGCCGGCTCGATAATCACCGAGCCGCTGGCGAAGGGGCTGCCGGGCGTGCAGTCCAAGGGCAACCCGCGGCACAAGGGCATGATCGAGCAGATGCACGCCACCTTGAAGGGATATGTCGACGCGATCGTCTTCGGCAACATCGGCGGCGGCCGCGGAGTGCAGCCGCACGAGGCGATCGGAATGGCGCGCGAGGACGCGGCGCTGGTGCGCGCGTCCGCCGCGCTGCCGGCCGAGGCGAGGTCGCAGCTGCGGTTCAACTTCCCCACCTGGCGCGCGTTCGCGCTTGCCGCGGAGGAGGCGCACCGGCGCATGGACGAGCGCACCGACCACCAGCTCGAGGGCTGGGAGGAGTGCGGCTTCATGGTCGGCGAGCTGCGGGTCGCGGGGACGGCGCACTGGTCGGCGGTGCCGCGGATGGCGTCGCTCAAGCCGGAGCGTGCCGCGCAGGTGCGCGCCCTGGTCGCCAGCGGCGCGGCGGAATACCGCGAGCGGCGGATGTCGCCGGCGGAGGCGTGGGAGGTCGCGAAGAAGGCGGCGAAATTGGAGCGGGTCTCGGCGGCGTTCGCGCCGATGATTCTGGGCGCCGAGCTTGCGCACGTCGGCACGGTCGGCGACAAGCTGACGGTGACGGTGCGCGACGCCGAGACCGGCGAGAGGTACACGGTCGCCGCGATCATAGACGGCAAGCCGATTCCGCGCGGCGAGAAGGTGCAGGTCTGGGTGAATCCGATGGACTGCGGCAAGGCGTATGTAGCCGACTTGCAGGGGCGGTTCATCGGCGTTGCCAAGGTACTGCCGACGGTGCGCGCGGACGCGGACGCCGACGTGGCGGCGCTCCAGGAGCAGCTGGGCGTCCGGGCCGCGGCACTTGCGGACGCCAAGGCCAAGCTGGAGCCGGTCGTCAGGGCGCGGCTCCGGGAGCGGAACGAGGCCGCCGCGGCGAACCTCGGCGCGCTGGGGGTCGAGGACCCGGTGGAGCGCCGGGCGCTCGAGGAGCGGCAGCGCGGCGAGCTGGCCGGGGTCGAGGGCGCGGACATCGACGTGGGCGCGGACGCGCCGGAGCCGGAGCCGACGGCGGACATCGACATCGCCGCGGATGCGGCGGACGACGAGGCGGCCCCGGAGACGGACTTCATTTGACCAACCAACAAACCAACCAACCAACAAGGAGAAAAACAAGATGCAAATTCCCGAAAACACCAACGACCTGTTCGGCGCTCAGCCGGCGCAGTCGATGAACCGCTCGGCGGACCAGGTGCGGCAGTCGTGCCGTCCGTATGTGGACGCCGGGCGGGTATCGGACGAAGGGCTGGAGTCGATCGTGCGGCTGTTCAACCTGGGGAAGGGGCGCGGCTACTCGTTCGACCAGACGGGGGCGCTCGTCGACTATTCCGGGTCGACGATCTCGCGGCTGTTCGCGGGCAAGTACGAGGGCGACCTGGAGAAGGTGGTCGAGAAGATCGACTCTTATCTGGAGCTGGAGGCGGAGCGGGCGAAGATGAAGTCGGACCGGTTCATCGAGAACTCGATCTGGCGGCGGGTTAACAACCTCTGCAATTTCGCGCTGACGCGGAACGCGATCGTGCGGCTGGTGGGGCCGTCGCAGATCGGGAAGACGTACTGCCTGAAGGAGTACATGCGGCGGAGCTCGCGGCAGGTGTGCTACGTGAGGATCCCGGCCGCGCCGACGATGAAGCTGGTGGTGGACGCGTTCGCGCGGGCGGTGGGGGTAAACCCCTCGCTGAGGGCGGACGACGCGCGGCAGCGGGTGTCGCGGGCGATCGGGCGGAACACTCTCCTTATAATCGACGAGCTGCACGAGCTGGTGATGTCGGCCGGCAAGGGGACGGCGATGAAGGTAGTGGAATGGATCCGGGAGATCTGGGACAACTCCGGCTGCGGGATGGTGCTGTGCGGGACGACGTCGATGGAGGACGACCTCATAAACGACGCGAAGATGAAGGGGTGGCTGGTGCAGATCGACCACCGCTGCCAGCGGGTGGTGAGGCTGCCGAACGCGATACCGGCGGAGGACGTGGTGCTGGCGGCGGAGGCTTACGGGATCTCCGGGGACACCGGGTGCGTCGAGGCGCTGCTCGCGACGATCCGGATGAACCGGCTGACGAGCTGCCTGGCGCTGACGGCAAGCTGGTGCGCGGGGAACAACCGTTCGCGGCAGAAGCACCCGCTGAACTGGGAGAGCTTCCGCGCCGTCTACCGCTCGCAGTTCGAGGAGGTGTGAGATGCGGGAAATCAAGTGCGCCAGCTATGGCTGCCGGTGGAACCAGAAGGGCAAGTGCCTTCTCTTCCGCGGCGTCACTGGGCTCGAATGCAAGTATAGAATCAAACCAACCACCAACACCAAGAAGAAAGGAAAATAAATGAAAATTGAAGTTGAAAAATCCACGCTGAAAGAACTTGCTTGCATCGTGCAAGTTGTCTCAATCCTCGGATCGGGCATGAAAATCACCCGTGAAATGGAGGAAGCGGCGCATAAGGTCCTTGATAAGCTCGATTCCGAATGTTCAGACTTGGATCTTCACTAACAACAAAGGAGAAAATCACCATGAGCAAAGAAGAAGCAACAGAGCTGCTGACAGATGTCTACAATAAATGCGACGCCTTTCGCGACGTACTCCCCGCCATCCAGTAGCCAGTGCAACACTCGTTGCGTAGCCCTGTGCTGACGAAGCTTTCTTGCTTGTTGTCGGTATTATAGCAGTTTTGGTTTGGGCTTGTAAAGCGGGCTTCAGCTGGAGATTCCGCCTTTCGG
>SFPL01000100.1 GCA_004551905.1 Lentisphaeraceae bacterium | reverse complement strand
TCTGTCCCCGTCGGCATCCCGTCGGGTGGCTTGTCATGCCTTGAACAGGCTGTGCGGCAGGGTCTCGTCGCGCAAAACCGCTTACAAATGTCCACGGCGGCTCGGCGCAGCCGAGACGACGGGGGTATTTGTAATCCGTGGTCGTCCCCGGGGCGGGGTTGACGGCGGACGCGTCAAAATTGTATAATACGCGAACCTTGTTTTTCGTGGAAGGGCGATTGGATGCTCCTCCACATGGAAAACGGGAACGAAAGGAACAAAATGGAAGCATACGCAGTTCTCGAAACCGGCGGCAAGCAGATGCTTGTGAAGGTCGGTGACAGGATCGAGATTGAAAAGCTCTCGGTCGAAGCGGGGCAGGAGGCAGTCATCGACACCGTTTGCGCGGTCTCTGACGGCACCACCCTCAAGGTCGGCAAGCCCTACGTGGAGGGCGCCAAGGTGACCCTCGAGGTCGACGGCGTCATCAAGGCCGACAAGGTGATAAACTTCAAGGCGAAGCGCCGCAAGGGCGAGCGCCGGAAGAAGGGCCACCGCCAGCAGCTGACGGTCGCCACGGTCAAGGCAATCGCGTAAGGGAAGGAGAAACATAAAATGGCTACTTCCGCATCTGCGCGCAACGGTCGCGACTCGAACCCCAAGTACCTGGGCGTTAAGGCCTACGACGGCCAGTTCCTCAAGACCGGCTCGATCATCGTCCGCCAGCGCGGCACCAAGATCCACCCCGGCAAGAACGTCGGCCAGGGCCGCGACTTCACCCTCTTCGCCCTCAAGGACGGCAAGGTGAAGTTCATCAAGGACGGCAAGGTCGTCACGATCGTCGAGTGACATCTGCGGGTCCGCCGCGGCGGACTCGCCCAACAGTTTAACAAGGAGAAAAAAATGGCCAAGACGCCGAAGTTCGCGAACGCCAAGGTGTTCGCCTGGGTCGACAAATGGAACAAGGTCTGCACCCCCGACAAGATCGTGGTGGTGAAGGGGACCAAGAAGGAGCACCACGACATCTGCGAGATGATGGTCAAGAAGGGCCAGTTCGTGAAGCTCAACCCGAAGACCCGTCCCGACTGCTACCTCGCCCGCTCGCACGAGAGCGACGTGGCGCGCGTCGAGGGGCGCACCTTCATCTGCTCGAAGCGCGAGATCGACGCGGGCCCCACCAACCACTGGATGGAGCCCGAGGCGATGAAGAAGCTCATGCTCAAGAGCTACAAGGGCTGCATGAAGGGCCGCACGATGTACGTGATCCCGTTCGCGATGGGCCCGATCGGCAACCCGATCACCCAGTACGGCATCGAGATCACCGACTCGCCCTACGTCGTCGTCAACATGGACATCATGACCAGGACGGGCGACGCGGTGCTCCGCCACCTCGGTGCCGACGGCGACTTCATCCCCTGCATCCACTCCGTGGGCGCGCCGCTCAAGAAGGGGCAGAAGGACGTCGCCTGGCCGTGCGCCAAGCGGATCGAGGACAAGTTCATCACCCAGTTCCCCGAGGAGCGCCAGATCTGGTCGTTCGGCTCGGGCTACGGCGGGAACGCCCTCCTCGGCAAGAAGTGCTTCGCGCTCCGCATCGCCTCGAAGCTCGCGAAGGACGAGGGCTGGATGGCCGAGCACATGCTCATCCTCACGCTCACCAGCCCCGAGCGCAAGCAGTACCACCTCACGGCGGCGTTCCCGTCCGCCTGCGGCAAGACTAACCTCGCGATGATGCTGCCCAAGCTCAAGGGCTGGAAGCTGCAGACGATCGGCGACGACATCGCCTGGCTCAAGCCGGGCGAGGACGGCCGCCTCTACGCGATCAACCCCGAGAACGGCTTCTTCGGCGTCGCGCCGGGGACGTCGATGGACTCGAACCCGAACGCGCTCAAGTCGTGCAAGAAGGGCACGATCTTCACCAACGTCGTCCTCACCCCCAACGGCGACATTTGGTGGGAGGACATGGGAGTCGACGCGCCGGTCGAGGGCATCGACTGGAAGGGCAACCCCTGCTACCGCTGCGTCGACGACAAGCGCCGCATGGGCCCGCGTCCGGGCATGACCAAGAAGGAGGTCAAGGAGTCCGGCTACGTCGCCGCGCACAAGAACAGCCGCTTTACCGCGCCGGCGGAGAACTGCCCGGTGCTGGACAAGGCCGGCTTCGACGGCATCTGGAAGGGCAAGCCCACGGGCGTGCCGATCGACGCGATCCTCTTCGGCGGGCGCCGCCCGTCGACGATCCCGCTGGTCAACGAGGCCAAGAGCTGGACCCACGGCGTGTTCATGGGCTCGGCCGCCGGCTCCGAGGTGACCGCCGCGGTCATCTCCGACCAGATCGGCCAGGTCCGCCGCGATCCGATGGCGATGCTGCCTTTCTTCGGCTACAACGTGTGCGACTACTTCCAGCACTGGCTGGAGATGGAGCGCACCAGCCCCGACGCGACGAAGCTGCCGAAGATCTACTTCGTGAACTGGTTCCGCAAGGGCGACGACGGCCGTTTCATGTGGCCGGGCTTCGGCGACAACAGCCGCGTCCTCAAGTGGATCTGCCAGCGTATCGAGGGCAAGGTGCATGCGCACGTCACCCCGATCGGCAACCTGCCGCTCGAGAGCGACATCGACCTCTCGAACAACGAGGGCAAGTTCAAGGTCGTCCCCGAAGATCTCCGCGAGATCCTCAAGGTCGACAGGGAGGGCTGGAAGAAGGAGATCGCCACCGTCGGCGCGTCCTATGACGAGTACGACGCCAAGGCGTCCAAGGACACAGAAGTCTGCTCCAAGACCGCCCGCCGCGTCCCGAAGGCGCTGCGCGACGTCCTCGCCAGCCTCGCCTCCGCGCTCAACAAGTAAGACGGAACGCGAAGCCTATCTCCTGGCGGGACCGACCGCGAGCGGCAAGAGTGCGCTCGCGGCGGTCCTTGCCCGTGAAATGGGCGCGTGGATTCTGAGCGCCGACTCCATGCTCGTCTACCGCGGCATGGACATCGGCACCGCCAAGCCGTCGCGCGAGGAGATCGAGGAGTTCCACATGGGCGGGGTCGACCTCGTCACCCCCGCCGAGCCGTTTTCCTCCGGCGCTTGGCTGCGTGCCGCCGCCGAGTGGGCGAAGGGAGTTCCGGCGGGCCGCCCGATCGTCATTGTCGGCGGTACCGGGCTCTACTTCTCGGCGCTGCTGCGCGGACTCGACCGCTGCTGGGAGCAGCCCCCGCCGGCCTATCCGGTGATCGCAATCGACCGCGCGCTGGTGCGCGAGCGCATCGCCGCGCGGCTTGACGCGATGTACGCCGAGGGGCTGGAGGAGGAGCGCCGCCGCCTGCGCGAGGAGTATCCTGTCTGGTCGGCCACCGCTTCGGCGGCCATCGGCTACCGCGAAAGGGACACGCGCGAGCGCGAGTTCGTGCGCACCTGTCAGCTGGCGAAGCGCCAGGACACCTGGTTTCGCCACCAGGCGACCCCGATCTACGTGGAGCCGACGGTCGAGTCAGTCCGCGACTGCTGGCGCACCCACGGTCCCTGGCAGGTCCGGTTTTGGTGTGATTGAGAAAACGCCACCCCTGGCTGGCCCGATTTTTGGTATAATACACACACCAATGGTCAGATTCGGTGCATTCGCTGTCGCTGCGACGCTCTCGCTGGGAGCGCTGGGTAGTTGGTATTGGCCTTTCGGGTCCGACGACGAAGAGGTCATTCCGCGGGTCTCCGAGCTGATGGAGCCGGCCTCCACCAACATCGACGCTGCGACCGACTTCGAGTACGACGGCAAGTTCGACGAGGCAATCGCCTGCTACGCGGCTGCGCTCCGGGCGCTCGACATGATCGAGGCGGAATATCCCGACCAGATGAAGAAGCCGGAGCTCACGACAGTGAAGACCAAGCGCGCGTACGTGAAGACGAAGATCGACACGCTCAAGTTCCTGCAGGTGAAGGAGAACTCCAAGGCGGTCGCGGTGAGCGACACGACGGAGCTCGAGAAGAAGCTCGCCGAAGAAAAGGCCGCCGCGGCAAAGGCGGCGACGCCAGCGACGGAGCCCGCTGCCGAGGGGCCAACGCCCGCGCCTGCGGCCGAGGTGCCCGCGTCCGCGCCCGCCCCGGCTGCGCCCGCGGCGAAACGCGCGGCGAAACGCGCGGCACCTGCGCCGTCGAAGGCGCTTTCGCGCCAGCAGCGGATCGCGAAGGCGATTGCGGACGGCGACTACGCGGCGGCGGACGCCGACATCGCGGAGACGCTGCGCACGAAGCCGAACGACGCGGCGGCGCTCAACCTGAGGGCGATGATGGAGTCCGCCCAGGGCAAGTTTCGCGACGCCGAGCACACGCTCGACCAGGCGATCCAGTCCAACCCTAAGTCGTACCATGCCTACTACAACATGGCCCGGCTCATCCTGAGGGCGTATCCCGACAACAAGGACGGCGCGCGGCGCTACTACGAGACCGGGCGGGCGATGGGCGGTCCGCGGAACGCGGCGCTGGAGGAGGCGGTGAAGTGATTGCGCTCCTTGCCAGCCTCCTCATCCCCACCAACGCGACGCCGCGCGAGCTGGTGGAGAGCTGCCGCGCGATGATTCCCGCAGACATCGAGATCCGAGGGGAAATCAACCTGCGCAACCGCCGCGGGATCTCCCAGGCCCGCCACACCTACGAGCTTGCGAGGTCTAATTCGGTGACGCGGCTCGCGGTGGACGGCAAGCCGCTCGACCCGAAGCCGGGCGAGCTCGATCAGCCGATCCTCGGCACCGACGTCACCTGGAGCGACCTCTCGCTTGAGTACCTGTGGTGGGACGACTTCGAATTCGACGCCGAGCTCGAGGCGGAGTCGGTCCATGGCCAGAAGTGCGCGGTGGTGCTTTTAAAGCGCGGCGGACGCACGGTGCGCGCGTGGGTGGACCGCAAGACCGGTGCGCTGATGCAGGCCGAGGAGCTAAAGGACGGCGAGCCGGTGCGGCGGCTCTGGGGGACGCGGCTCAAGAAGTTCGGCGACCGCTGGATGGCGAACGTGATGGAGGTGGAGACGATCGGCTCGGGCCACCGCACCAAGATCACCGTGGACGACTTGAGGTAAAAAACAACAACCTCATAAGGAGAAGCAAGAATGAAGAAGTTTCTAAAGTTCGTGATGTACGCAGTGCTGATCGCAGTCGCGCTCGTGGTGCTGCTGGTGGCGACCCTTCCGCTCTGGCTCGGCCCGGTGGTGAAGCCCGCGGCGAACATCGCGGTGCCGCAGATCACCCAGACCAAGTTCAACCTCGGCCACCTCTACCTCAACCCGTACACCGGGCGCTTCGAGGTCGGCGAAATGGTGCTCGGCAACCCCGAGGGCTACGACGAGCCGGTCGCGGTCGCACTCTCCAACCTGGTGGTGGACGTCGCGATGAACACGGTCCACGCCGAGTACATCCACGTCGAGGAGGTGACCGTCGACGGGCTCTTCGCCTCCTACGTGAAGGGCGGCCAGAACGGGGTGGACAACTTCAAGCAGATCCAGTACAACGTCGCCGGCGGCAAGGAGGCGTACGAGCTGAAGCAGCGCGAGGCCGAGGCGCGCAAGGCCCGGGACAAGGCCGCCGAGGAGGCGGCGGAGAAGGCGGCCGAGGAGGCCGAGAGGGCGAAGCTCGAGAAGATGACGGCTGAGGAGCGCAGGGAATATGAGCGGCTGAAGGAGGCCGAGGAGGCCGCCGAGGAGGCCGCGGAGCAGAAGCTCGTCATCGACAAGCTCGTCATCAACAACATCCGCGTCAAGTACGGCCTGGTGACGATTCCGGTGCCGTCGATCACCCTCACCGACATCGGCAAGAAGTCGGACGGCGCCTCGCTCGAGGACATTGTTGACCAGATCTGGCAGGCAATTCTCAAGAGCGCACTCGCGGTGGGCGACGGCGCGAAGGCGGCCGTTGGCACGGTGGGTGACGGCGCGAAGGCGGCGGCTGACGCGGTGAGCGACGGGGCGAAGGCGGCCGTTGGCGCGGTGGGTGACGGCGCGAAGGCGGCGGCTGACGCGGTGAGCGACGGGGCCGGCAAGGCCGTGGACGCGGTCAAAGGTCTCTTCAAGTAAGAAAACAGCAGACAGCAACAACAGCAACAGCAGGACGCAGGAAAGAAGATGGCAAAGAAGAAGGATCGCCGGGTCGAGATGTCAGTCGAGGGGCTCAAGGAGGATTTTGCCTGGCACCTTAGGTATTCGCTCGCGAAGGGCGAGACGCGCGCGACCGAGCGCGACGAGTACACCGCCTTCGCGAACGCGGTGCGCGACCGCATTGTAGAGCGCTGGATCAGCACCCAGGAGGAGTACGGGCGCCAGAACACCAAGCGCGTCTACTACATGTCGCTCGAGTTCCTCATCGGGCGCATGCTCGGCAACAACGTCATCAACCTCAAGGCCGACAGCCTCTGCCGCGACGCGCTCAAGGAGTACGGCATCGACTGGAACAACCTGCGCGACTACGAGACCGACGCCGGCCTCGGCAACGGCGGTCTCGGCCGCCTCGCGGCGTGCTACCTCGACTCGATGTCCACCCTGGACCTCGCCGGCATGGGCTACGGCCTCAGGTACGACTACGGCATCTTCCGCCAGCGGATCGTCAACGGCAGTCAGGTGGAGGAGCCCGACCACTGGCTCAAGCAAGGCTATCCGTGGGAGATGGAGCGCCCCGAGTACGCGCAGCACGTCCACTTCGGCGGCCATGTCGAGTGCCGCACCGAGAAGGGCTCCTCGCGCTGGGTGTGGGTGCCGGCGGAGACGGTCGAGGGCGTGCCCTACGACATGCCGATCGTCGGCTACTGCAACGCGGTGAACTCGCTCCGCCTCTGGTCGGCGCACGCGGTGGACGACTTCGGCCTCGAGGACTTCAACAAGGGCGACTACGTGAAGGCGGTTGAGACCAAGGTGCTCGCCGAGAACCTCACCAAGGTCCTCTATCCGAACGACAACACATCGGCCGGCAAGGAGCTCCGGCTCCGCCAGCAGTACTTCTTCGTCGCCTGCTCGATCCGCGACATCCTGCGCCGCTTCCGCCGGACCAACAAGGACTGGGCGACGCTGCCGGACAAGGTGTTCATCCAGCTCAACGACACCCACCCCGCGCTGGTGGTGCCCGAGCTGATGCGCCAGCTCGTCGACCTCGAGGGGCTCGGCTGGGACCAGGCGTGGGACCTCACCCGCCGCTCCACCGGCTACACCAACCACACCATCCTCCAGGAGGCGCTCGAGATGTGGCCGGTGTCGATGATGGAACGGCTGCTGCCGCGCCACCTGCAGATCATCTACGAGATCAACGGCCGCTTCCTGCAGGAGGTCTCCTCGCGCTATCCCGGCGACCTCGAGCGCCTGCGCCGGATGTCGCTCGTGGACGAGAACGGCGAGCGCTATGTGCGCATGGCCAACCTCGCCGTGGTCGGCACATCGTCCGTCAACGGCGTCGCCGAGCTCCACACCAAGATCCTCAGGGAGAACCTGTTCAGCGACTTCTACGAGCTCTGGCCGGAGAAGTTCCGCAACGTGACGAACGGCATCACCCCGCGCCGCTGGCTCCTCAAGGCCAACCCTGCCCTCTCCAGCCTCATCAGCGGCAAGATCGGCGACGGCTGGATCACCAGGCTCGACGAGCTCCGCGGCCTCGAGCGCTTCGCCGGCGATGATGGCTTCCTCGGCGAGCTCGCGGCGATCAAGCGCGCAAACAAGGTCTCGCTTGCGGAGTGGACGAAGCGCAACCACGGCATCCGGCTCAACCCCGACGCGATCTACGACGTCCAGGTCAAGCGCCTCCACGAGTACAAGCGCCAGCTGCTCTTGGCGCTCTACATCGTGATGCTCTACAACCGGCTCCTGAACGACTCCTCCTGCGACCCGGTGCCGCGGCAGTTCATCTTCGCCGCCAAGGCCGCGCCGGGCTACTACGTGGCGAAGCTCATCATCCGCCTCATCCACGGCATCGCCGACGTGGTCAACTCCAACCCGAAGACGCGCGACCGCCTCTCGGTCGCCTTCCTCCCCGACTACCGCGTCTCGCTCGCCGAGAAGATCATGCCGGCGGCCGAGGTGTCGGAGCAGATCTCGCTCGCGGGCATGGAGGCGTCCGGCACCGGCAACATGAAGTTCATGATGAACGGCGCGCTCACGCTCGGCACCTACGACGGCGCGAACGTCGAGATCAACCAGGAGGTGGGCGACGACAACATGTTCCTCTTCGGCCTGCGCACCGAGGATGTCGCGAAGCTGCGCCCGGTCTACTCGTCGCGCGAGCGCTACGAGGGCGACCCGGAGATCAAGGCCGCGATCGACATGATCAAGGCGAACGTGTTCTCGCTCTTGGAGCCGGGCCTCTTCGACCCGATCATCCGCAACCTGATCGACTACAACGACTACTACATGCTCCTCGCCGACCTGCGCAGCTACTCCGACGCGCAGGACCGCGTGGATGCGACATACCGCGACGCGAAGAAGTGGAACCGGATGTCGCTCGTCAACATCGCCCGCTCTGGGCGGTTCTCGTCCGACCGCGCCGTGATGGAGTACGCGCGCAACATCTGGGGCGTGGAGCCCGTCAAGTTCGGCTGAGGGGGCGGGATGCGGATTTCCTTTCACGGCGCGGCCCAGACCACCACCGGCTCGATGCACCTCGTCGAGGCGAACGGGAAGCGTATCCTTCTCGACTGCGGGCTCTTCCAGGGCCACCGCAAGGAGGCGTTCGAAAGGAACCGCAACCTGACGGTCGACCCGAAGACGGTCGACTGCGTGGTGCTCTCGCACGCGCACATCGACCACTCGGGCAATCTGCCGCAGCTCGTCCGTCAGGGCTTCCGCGGCCGCGTCTACGCGCGGCAGTCCACGGTCGAACTCTGCGACGTGATGCTGCGCGACTCCTGCTTCCTGCAGAAGCGCGACCTTGAGTACGTCAACAAGAAGCGCCGCCGGGACGGCAAGCGCCCGTTCGAGCCGCTCTACGAGGAGAGCGACGTCGACGCGCTGATGCAGCTCTTCGTCCCGACGCACATGCACGAGCCGCGCGAGATCGCGCCCGGAATCACGCTTGAGCTCTTCAACGCCGGCCACATCCTCGGCTCTGCGCTCGTCCAGCTCGACATCCGCTCCGACCGCGGCCACAGCCACCGGCTGCTCTTCTCCGGCGACCTTGGCCAGCCCAACCAGCCGATCCTGCGCCACTACGAGTATCCCGCCGGCGCCGACATCCTGCTCGTCGAGTCGACCTACGCCGACCGCCTGCACCCGTCGGCGGACGACGTGGAGCTGCGGCTCGAACGCTACCTCAAGTACATCGACCGCCACAACGCGAAGCTGCTCGTCCCCGCGTTCTCCGTCGGCCGCACCCAGCAGATTCTCTACTACCTCAACCGCCTCCGCGAGCGCGGCAAGGTGCCGCGAGAGGTGAAGGTCTACATCGACTCGCCGCTCTCCCAGAAGGCGACGCGCATCTACGCGAAGCACCGCGAGGTCTACAACGAGGAGGCGCGGCGGATGCTTTGGGCCGGCAAGGACCCGCTCGAGTACCCGGACATGGTGTTCGTAGGGACGCCCGAGGAGTCGATGGCGCTCAACGACACCCCCGGTCCGATGATCATCATCGCCGCGTCCGGCATGTGCGAGGGCGGAAGGGTGCTCCACCACCTCAAGCACTGCGCGCAGAACGAGGACAACATCATCCTCATCTGCGGCTTCCAGGCCGAGAACACCCTTGGCCGCCGCATCGTCGAGCAGCGTGAGACGATCAAGGTCTTCGGCGAGGAGGTGCCGCTCCGGGCGCGCGTCGAGGTCATCAACGCCCTCTCGGCCCACGCCGACCGCTCGGGGCTCGTCGACTGGATCGGCGAGATCAAGGACAACGTGCGCCATGCGTTCGCCGTGCACGGCGAGCCGGAGAAGGTCGCCGCGATGGCGGACATCCTGCGCGACCAGGGCATCCGCCACGTCGAGGCTCCGGCGCCGGGGCAGACTTTCGTAATCGAATGAAGGAGAAAGACAGGACATGGGACAGATAGAGGAATCATCGGATCTGACGCTCGACTTCACCAAGCTCGAGAAGGTCGGCGCCCAGGTCGCCGCGACCCGCGCCGCGGGCGCGGCGGAATGCGACCCGGGGGTAATCCCCGTCGCGGTGCAAAACGCGGACACCAAGGAGGTGATCCTCGTCGCCTACACCAACGAATTCGCAATGAAGGAGAGCTTCGCCAAGCGCAAGCTCGTCCTCTGGTCGACGAGCCGCAACAAGCTCTGGTTCAAGGGCGAGACGAGTGGCGAGACCTTCGACCTCCTCGAGGCCTACGTCAACTGCGAGCAGAACTCGCTCCTCTACGTGGTCCGCCCCTGCCGCGGCGGCATCTGCCACACCAAGAACCAGCAGGGCGAGCCCAGGAACTGCTACTACCGCCGCATCGACTTCGACACGCTGAAGCTCGAGAACCTTAACCCCTAACCATCCGCCTTCGCCAAGGCTACGGCGGACAAGCCCAACCACCAAACCACCCAACCACCAAACCAGCTATGATAGGCCAAGGAATAGTCCTGATGATCGCCGGAATGGGCATCGTCTACTTCTTTCTCTCACTCCTCATCGTCGTCACCAAGCTCTCGATGGGCACCGTCGCCAGGTTCGACGCGATCCTGCCACAGGACGCGCCGAAGAAGAAGCCCGCTGCGGCCGCAGCGGACGACGACGCAAACGTGGCGCTCGCGATCGCAGTAGCATTAAAAGGTTAGGCGGTTTCGCGCCCAACCACCCAACCATTTAACCACCCAACCACCTAACCACCTAACCACCCAACCAACCATGGCAAAGAAGACAGTAAAGTTCATGCTCACTGCGTTCCGCGACGGCTTCCAGTCCGTCATCGGCGCGCGCGTTCTCTCCAAGGACTTCCTCCCCTGCGTCGAGGAAGCGTATCAGGCCGGCGTCCGCTGGTTCGAGGCCGGCGGCGGCGCACGGTTCCAGAGCTGCTACTTCTACTGCCAGGAGGACGCGTTCGAGGTCATGGACAAGTTCCGCGCCGCCGCGCCCGAGGCCGACCTCCAGACGCTCGCGCGCGGCGTGAACGTGGTGGGCCTCGAGTCGCAGTCGAGCGACATGATCAAGCTCCACGCCGACATGTTCAAGAAGCACGGCATGTCGTCCATCCGCAACTTCGACGCCCTCAACGACGTCAACAACCTCAAGTGGTCCGGCCAGTGCATCCACGACGCCGGCCTCAACCACGAGGTGGTGGTGACGATGATGGGCCTCCCGCCCGGCATCGACAACAAGGGCACGCACACGCCGGAGTTCTACCGCGACCGCCTCAAGATGATCATGGACGCGGGGATTCCGTTCGACCGCGTCGCGTTCAAGGACGCCTCCGGTACCTCCACGCCGACGACCGTCTACAACACGATGAAGCTCTGCCGCGCGCTCCTGGGCGACAAGGTGCACATTCAGTTCCACTCCCACGAGACCGCCGGCAACGGCGTTGCGTGCTATCTCGCGGCGCTCCGCGGCGGCGCGGACGGCCTGGACCTTTCGATGGCGCCGATGTCCGGCGGCACCTGCCAGCCCGACATCATCACCATGTGGCACTGCCTTGACGGCGATCCCGACTTCGGCTTCGACTTCGACATCAACAAGATCAAGAAGGCGGAGGACTCCTTCAAGAACGCGATGCAGAAGTACTTCCTCCCGCCCGAGGCGATGAGCGTCAACCCGCAGATCGTGTGGAGCCCGATGCCGGGCGGCGCGCTCACCGCGAACACGCAGATGCTGCGCGACAACAACATGATGGACAAGTACGACGACATGATCGCCGAGATGTACGACTGCGTGCGCCTGGGCGGCTTCGGAACGTCCGTCACGCCCGTCTCGCAGTTCTACGCGCAGCAGGCGATCCAGAACGTCATGTTCGGCAAGTTCAAGAAGTTCGCCCCCGGCTACGCCAAGATGGTGCTCGGCTACTTCGGCAAGACGCCCGTCCCGCCGGACCCCGAGATCGTCAAGAAGGCGAGCGAGTTCATGGCGTCGAGCGACCTCAACAAGGCGTACTCGGAGCCGACCACGAAGACCGTCCTCGAGATGAACGACGCCGACCCCAAGAAGGGCGGCAAGGTGGCGCGGAAGATGCTCGAGGACGCGGGTCTCCCCGTGACCGACGAGAACATCTTCATCGCCGCGTCGTGCAAGGAGAAGGGCATCCTCTTCCTCAAGGATCCCTCGAAGGCCCCGATGGGATGCCGCTTTGCGGAAGAGGTCAAGCCCTCCGCAAAGGGTGGCGCGGTCACCGTTACGATCAACGGCAAGGCCTACGGCGTCGAGATCAAGGGCGATGGAAAGGCCGTCGTCAACGGCAAGGAGGTCGCGTTCAAGTCCGAGGCCGGCATCAAGGCCGCCGCTCCGGCCGCCGCGGCCCCTGCGGGCGGACAGGAGGTCAAGGCTCCCGTTCCCGGCACGATCCTGCGCATCACGGCGACGAACGGCTCTAAGGTCTCGAAGGGCGACGAAATCCTCGTCATGGACGTCATGAAGATGGAAACGCCCGTCACCGCTCCGTGCGACGGCACGATCACCGTAGTCGTCAACGCGACCGACAAGGTTGCGACCGGCGACACGCTCGCGGTAATCGGGTAAGGACAAGGGCCGATAGACGCGAGACGAGGCTTTCCGTCTCATGTCCCGCGTCTGTCGTCAAACAAAAGGCAAATCAATGAAACGCTATCTTACAGCACTGTTAATAGCCTGCTGCGCGTTCGGCGCGCAGGCGGCGGAAGTCGGCGGCGAAGCCGGGGCCGAGCCGGCCTGGAGGTCGACGCTCAAGCGCGTTCTCGACCTTGGCGGCGACATGGGCATCTCGGGCTTCATGAAGAAGAACGCCCCGGCCTACATCACCGGCGAGTATGCCGAGGCCGACCGAATCGACGCGCATGCGATGGCCGGGAGGGATCCGCACGATGCAGCGAGCGGCTACAAGACCCCGAACGGATATGTCGACAAGTCCGGCAAGTGGATCGGCGGGTACTTCGACGACACGGGCGCGTTCGTCAAGGGCCACGAGGTGAAGACGCTCTTCGGCATGCCCTACGGCGTCGGCCAGCTCATCATGATCCCGCTCTGCCTCGTCATGATGTACCTCGCCATCGTCAAGGGCTTCGAGCCGCTCTTGCTCCTGCCGATTGGCTTCGGCGGACTTCTCGCCAACTGCCCGCTTGCCGGCGTCACCGCCCCCGCGATGATGCACGACGGCGTCATCTCGTTCCTCTCGTCCGGCATTCCCGTGATGTCCGGCGGCATCGTCGAGCCCGGCGGGTTCCTCTACTACTTCTTCAAGTTCGGCATCGACACCGGCGTTTTCCCGATCATGATCTTCATGGGCGTCGGCGCGATGACGGACTTCGGTCCCCTGATCGCCAACCCGAAGATGGCCCTCCTCGGCGGCGCGGCGCAGTTCGGCATCTTTTTCGCGCTCTTCGGCGCGCTCGGACTCGCGGCGCTCTTCGGCGCGGACTTCTTCGGCGGCGTCGACCCGGTCAAGGCCGCCGCGGCCATCGGCATCATCGGCGGCGCGGACGGCCCGACCGCGATCTGGCTCACCTCGCGCCTTGCGCCCGACCTTCTCGGCGCAATCGCCGTGGCGGCGTACAGCTACATGGCGCTCGTCCCGATCATCCAGCCGCCGATCATGAACGCGCTCACCACCAAGAAGGAGCGCCTCATCAAGATGCCGCCGCTCCGCGAGGTGAAGAAGATTGAGAAGATCTGCTTCCCGCTGGTGGTGCTGCTCCTCTGCGCCGTCCTGCTGCCGAGCGCGGTGCCGCTCATCGGTGCGCTGATGCTCGGCAACCTCGCCAAGGAGGCCGGCACCTCCGTTTCTCGCATCGCCGACACCATGTCCAACGCGCTCATCAACATCGTGACGATTATGCTCGGGCTCTCAGTGGGTTCGAAGCTCGCCTGCGAGAAGTTCCTCTCCGGGACGACCCTCGGCATCCTCGCGCTCGGCCTCTGCGCGTTCTGCGTCGGCACCGCGGCAGGCGTCATAATGGCGAAGATCATGAACCTCTTCTCGAAGGAGAAGGTGAACCCGCTCATTGGCTCGGCCGGCGTCTCGGCGGTGCCGATGGCCGCGCGCGTCTCGAACAAGGTGTCGCTCCAGAACGACCCGACGAACTTCCTCCTCATGCAGGCGATGGGCCCGAACGTCTCGGGCGTGATCGGATCGGCCGTCGTCGCTGGCGTCCTCTACACCCTCTGCAGGTAGTCGCCATGAACGGTCCCGCCCGTCTCGCGCTCGCCCTTTCCCTCGCGCTCGCCGCCGCCGCCGCGCAGTCCGCGCCGCTGGCCAAGGGGAACATCCTCGCCGCCAACGGCATTCCAAAGGGCGAGGCCCCGGCCTGCTCGCTGCCGGCGCTGAAGGCCGCATTGAACGGCGGCTGGGGACTGGCGGCGGACGTCATGCTCACGAAAGACGGGCGGATGTACCTTGTGAGCGAAGGGCTTGTCTCCGAGCTACTCAACGGACGCCGCGGAGTGGACAAGCTGACGCCGGAGGAGATGAAGGGCGTCAACCTAAACGGACGCTGCGGCGGCGGCGACGTCTTCGACGATGACGAAGAGATCGTCGATTATCATTCTCCGGTCGAGATCGGGAAGGTCGCCCCCCTCATTCCGAAGGGCGGCACCGTGTGCCTGCGCATCACCAACCAGTCCGGGTCCACCGAGGCGGTTGCGGCGATGGTCAGGAAGCGGTTCGAGGAGGTGTTCAAGGAGGGTGTGCCGACGAACTTGGTCTTCGTCTCCAGGCGCGGCAACCTGCTCATCGACCTCGCTCGCGAGATGCCGGGCCTGAAGCGGCTTCACTACGCCGTGCCGAGGGGGTGGAACAAGACCGTGGGCGATTTTCTCGTCAACGCACCGGCGCTCATCGGCGCGGCGAAGGGCTACAAGGCCGACGGAATAATGGTGGATTACATCGCCGGGCACATTACGCCGGAATACGTCGCGGAGCTGAAAACGGCGGGGCTTGAGGTCGCGCTGGGAGCGGTCGGCGGCAAGTCGCTGCCTTCGGCGGACGCGGTTGTCGCGGCCGCGCCGGAATACGTCGTCTCCAGGAACCCCGCCGCGCTCTACAAGGCGCTCGGCGGCAAATGACCCGCGGCAGATTTTGCGCATATCCCCCAGCCGTAGGCTGTCCGCGAAGCGGATGCACTAGCAGGGGTGAAAACCACTCGCGGCGCAGTTGCGCACAGAACCGGGATTTGCTATACTATTCACCACGACAATTTTTAACTACGACAATTTTCAAAAACCAAAAAGGACAAAAAGGAGAAAAATGAACACACGGACAATCGCCGCGGTTGCGGTGCTGGCCTGCGCCGGGGTGGCAAAGGCGGACTTCAAGATCGACCTCGACCTCTCGGGGAAGCCGGTCAGGGACGTGAGGAAATCGACCTGCGGGCCAATCGTCGGCTACGCCGGCTGCCGCTTCGACGGCTACGGACTGCCGGCCGACTCCGACACCTACTGGTTCCAGGACCACAAGTTCGAAACCGCGCAGGCGATGAAGGACGCCGGCGCCTGGTTCCAGCGCATGTGGAACGCCAACTCCTGGTTCGAGAATCGCAACAAGAAGGACAAGGACGGCAAGCCGCTCTCCAACCCCGACGCCGCGTTCAAGTTCTGGAAGGAGAACGGCTTCAAGGTGGTCTTCACCCTCGAATGCTGGAGCGAAGCTAACAAGAAGGGAATCTACGACTTCGTCCAGTGGATCGTCGACAACAAGTACAAGGACTGCGTCGCCGGCTTCGAGCTCGGCAACGAGTCCTACTACAGCCCCGATTACCCGAAACTCGCGCCGCTTTGGGCGGATGTCGTGGAGAAGCTCGTCAAGGTCTGGCCCGGCATCAAGCTCGGCATCAACCTCGCCGAGCTCTTCGAGCTCAACCCCGACATCACCCAGGTCCGCAACCGCATGCTCAGCGATGGCAAGATCGAGCGCAACACTTACTTCGCGGCGGCCGACTTCAACCGCTACTCGGCGCAGTTCGTGATGAAGATGTCCGAGCTCGGCGCGATGAAGCACATCACCCACGTGATCTGGCACGCCTACGGCGCGGAGACGCCCTACAGCTGCTCTTATTACGGCATCAAGCGCTTCCGCGCGTTCTGCGAGGCGTTCCCGGAGCTCAAGGGCAAGCAGTACTGGCTCACCGAGATCCGTCCGCGCTCCGACGAGGACAACCGTTGCCAGCGCATGTTCCGCGAGTCGCTGGTGATGGGCCACTACGCGCTCTCGATGATCATGCAGCCCGAGGTGGACGGCTACAACCACCACCAGATCCTGGCGATCTCTGGCGGCATCTACCAGTCCAACGGCAAGAGCTGGGTGGTCCAGTGGCGCGACGCCGGCGGTGAATACCGCGACATGCGCTCGCCGTACAACCGTCCGCGCCTCGACATCGGCGGCATGGGCGCCGTCTACCGCATTCTCACCGAGGGCATCAAGGAGCATCCGCTCCTCTTCCACCACGGCACCTCGAAGGCGACCGACGTCGAGGACACGTTCTACACCTCCTCGCGGGTGATGGACCAGGTCTACGCCCGCCGCCGCGCGCTCAAGGAGGGCGGCGTCGATGGACGCAAGAAGGCCCCCAAGGTCGACGGCGAGGTCGAGTGGGTGGCGGCGACGAGCGACAACCGCGGCGAGCTCTGCCTCCTGATGGTCAACACCAAGCAGAAGCCGGAGACCGTCCGCGTCACCGTCGCCGGCAAGCTGCTCGCGGCGCCCACCTACCGCACCGTGAGCTGCCCCGAGCAGTTCCTCGACTGCCGAGAGGTGCCGGGCGACGCCAAGCCCTGGCGCCAGCTCTCCTGGGAGGACACGCAGTGGGGCTACGACAGCGTGCCGATGGAGAAGTACGAGGGCATGAAGCCAGACTCCCGCGCGATTGACATCGTCATCGAGCCGAACACCGTGCAGACCGTCACCATTTGCATGCGCAACGCGAAGTGACATGGCGGCGGAAGTGAAGTTCGAGGACAGCCTCAAGAAGCTTGAGGCGCTGGTCTCCAAGATGGAGTCCGGCGAGATGGGACTGGACGGGATGATCGCCGCGTTCGAGGACGGCAGGAAGCTCGTGGCCCAGTGCCAGAAAAGCCTCGACGCGATCCGCCTGCGCATCGAGAAGGTGACGAAGTCCGGCGCGGTCGAGCCGATGGAGGCGTAGGCGCGGCCGTTCGGCCGCGCCGCCAGGCCGCGAGGAGCGAAACCGGAACATGAGCAAGCAGATATACGTCCAGGCCCAGGCCGATCACATCGAGTCGCTTTTCAAGGGCACGCCGCTCTCGGCGGTCGAGGAGCTCGTCTGGAACGCGCTCGATGCGGACGCTAACGAGGTCAAGGTCGACGTCCTCACCAACCCGCTCGGAGGAGTGGAGGCGGTGAGGGTCGTCGACGACGGCACCGGTATCGACGTCCTCAAGGCCGACTCCACCTTCGGCCACCTCGGCGGCAGCTGGAAGCGCGAGGGCGGCAACACGCCGACGACGGGACGACGCCTCCACGGGCGGCACGGGCGCGGGCGCTTCCGCGCGTTCGCGCTCGGGCTTCACGCGGAGTGGCGCACCACGATGCGCGTCGGCAAGGCGCTGATGTCCTACCGCATCGTCGGCGAGGTGGACCGCCCCGGCGTCTTCCACCTCGACGCCGCGGAGGTCGGTCCCGCGACCGGCACCGAGGTGTACATCACCGGCGTTCGCGCCGTCTGCGACTCGCTGCTTGACGCGGGCGAGGCGGTGCGCAGCCTCGCCGCGCGTTTCGCGCTCTACCTCAAGAGCTACCCGCACGTGCGCATCTACTTCAACGGGCTGCCCGTCACCCCGGTGGTCGTGCAAAAGCGCGCGAGCGACTACAAGCTGACGGTGGAGGGCGGGCAGGAGGCGAAGCTCGAGGTGATCGAGTGGAAGCGCAAGTTCGCCGGCTCCGGCAGGCTAATCCTCGCCGGACCCGACGGCTTCGAGCTCCACGAGCTGCCGGCTGGCGTCCGCACCGGCGTCGGCGCGAGCTTCACCGCCTACCTCGTCTCGCCGCGCTTTCCGGCGCTCCACGCCGAGAACGCGCTGGTGATGGACGAGCTCAATCCCGAGGTGCGCCGCCACCTCGACGCCGCGCGCAAGGTGCTGAAGGCGCACTTCCTCTCCTTCGCCGAGGAGAAGAGCGAGTTCGAGACCGAGTGGGAGACGAAGATCGCCGCGCTGTCGGTCGACGACCGTCGCCGGCTGCTGGCGATTCTCAAGCGGTCGCTCAAGGCGAAGTAGGGGACGTGGCGATGACGGACGGCGCGAAGCGCAGCGTATCCCTCGTCGCCCCTTACGCGGCCTGGATGGCACTCATGGTCGCGCTGCCCGCGACCGCCTGGGCGTATGCCGTCCGCGGCGCCGTGACTGCGGCGCTGCTCCTCGCAGCCCTCCCTACGCTCCTCCGCCAAGCCCCCAATCTTGTAAATCCTGTAGATCCTGTCTCGACCCCAGCCGCGAATCACGAACCGCGAAGCACGAAAGCCGCTTTCTCCGTTCTCGCCGGCCTCCTTGTCTTTGTCATCTGGATTGCGCCGGAAATATGGCTCGGCTCGCTTCCGGGGATTCCTGCGGCCGCGCCGCTCGCCGCGGCGGATTCGCCGTATTCGCCCGAGGTCTGCGGCTGGGCGCTTACCATTGCGAAGCTGGCGGCGAGCGCGTTCGTCATTTCCGCCGCGGAGGAGCTTTTCTTCCGCCGGTGGCTGGTGGATTTCGCCGGCTTCTGGTGGATGGTGGCGCTCTTCGCCGTCGAGCACGGCGATCGCTGGGCGGTTGGCGCGGCGGCGGGCGTCGTCTACGGACTCGTCGCCCGGCGGTTCGGCCTTCCGTCCGCGATTGCCGCCCACGCCGTCACCAATTTCGCGCTCGGTCTGCTGGTAATCTTCGCCGGCCGCTGGGAGTTCTGGCGATAATTATGGTATAATACAGCCACATGGAGGAAGAAAAGAGTGCAGTCAGGCAGGATCGTCCGCGCCGGTCGGGCGCGAACGGGCTTGGCGTTCTTGCGACGGTAGCGCTGCTGACGTTCGCCGCGTTCGTGTCGTGGTTTCTCCTCAAGGCGCTTGCGTTCGCCTCGCCGGCGCTGGTGCCGGTGCTCCTGGGGTTCTTCCTCGCGCTCTTCTTCCGCCCCTACTACCACTGGTGGCGGCGGCTCGTGCACAACCCTACGCTGGCGCTCGTCGCGATGTGCGCCACGGTTTTCCTGCCGGTTGGCTTCGCGGTGTGGTACGCCGGCTCGGTGGTGGTGGACCAGATCTCCAATCTCATCTCCCAGGGCCCGCACCTCGCCGCGCAGGTGGCGGCGTGGTTCCGCGGGGCCTTTCCGCGCCTCCACTCGCTGATGGTGCAGATGGGCATCCCCTACGAAAGCCTCGGCGACATCTATACCAGCTACGGCGCGACGGCGCTCCGGGCTGGCACCGGCGCGCTGAAGCTCCTGGGCGGGCTCGTCTCGGCGCTGGTCACGGTGATCTTCTTCGTCTTCTTCCTCACCACGCGCGAGCGCCGCGGCAGCGAGATTGTGGACGAGCTCGCGTTCCTCAAGCCCGAGACGCGCGCGTTCGTGGCGGAGCAGTTCGACGCGTTCACCGACATCCTGGTCTCCTTCTTCCAGCGCCAGGCGGTGATCTGCCTCGTGGAGGGCGTGCTCTACGGCGTCGGCTTCACGCTCGTCGGCCTGCCCTACGGCTTCCTCGTCGGCTTCGCGCTCGGCACGATCAACCTGGTGCCGTTCCTCGGCTCGCTCGTCTGCCTGCCGATCGCGCTGCCGCTCGCCTACTTCGGCGCGGGCGGCTCCTCGCTGCGGCTGGTGGCGGTGCTCGGGGTGTGGCTTGCGGGGCAGCTGCTCGACGGCTACTTCATCACTCCGAAGATCCAGGGTGGCCGCACCGGGCTCGGCTACGCCGGGGTGATCTTCTCGTTCTTCCTCTGGTCGACGCTCCTCGGTCCGCTCCTCGGGATGCTGCTGGCAATTCCGCTGTCGGCGTTCTGCGTCGTTCTCTGGCGGGCGCTCAAGTCGAAGTACATCCGTCCCATAGTCTGACCACCGCACAAGGAATCCCATCGCAATGTCCGAAAGCTCCTCACTGGCCACGCTGATCCTGAAGTCGACGGGCGTCTACTCCGACGAGGCCATCGAGCGCATCGTCTCGCAGCGCGCCGCGAACCCTGGCATGGGGCTCGCCGAGGCGGCGGTCAAGTTCGGCGGCGTGAAGGAGGCGGAGTTCCTCGACGCCGTCGGGCGCGCGCTCGGCCTTGAGACCGTCGACCTCTCGCGCCAGAACCCGTCCCCCGAGGCGCTGCAGAAGCTGACCGCCGCGGCGGTCAACCAGTTCACCGTGCTGCCGTTCCGCCTCGACGGCAACGCGCTCACCATCGTCGCCTCCGACCCATTCGACACCGCGGCTGCTGACGGCGCGCGGCTCGCGGCCGGGGTGACGGTGAAGGTGGCGCTCGCGCCGAAGGAGGAGGTCGAGAAGGCCGTCAAGAAGTTCTACGGCGTCGGCGCCGAGGCGATCGAGAAGATGCTCGAGGACGGCCGCTACGAGGTCGGCGACGACATCGGCAAGATGACGAAGATCGACGTCAACGAGATGGGCGAGGAGGCGTCGATCGTCCGTTTCGTGAACCAGATCATTGCCGAGGCCGACCGCCAGGGAGCGACCGACATCCACATCGAGCCGCAGGAGACGGAGCTGAGGATACGCTACCGCATCGACGGCATGCTCCACAAGGTGGACGTGCCCCCGCAGCTCAACCGCCTCAAGAACGCAATCATCTCGCGCATCAAGGTGATGGCCAACCTCGACATCGCCGAGAAGCGCCTGCCGATGGACGGACGCATCGGCATCCGCATCGCCGGGCAGGACATCGACATCCGCGTCTCCACGATGCCGGCGGCCTACGGCGAGTCGATCTCGCTCCGACTGCTCGCGAAGTCCGGCTCGTTCGTGAAGATGGACGACCTCGGCTTCAACGAGCGCGACTACGAGGTGGTGAACAAGATCATCCACCGCCCGAACGGCATCTTCCTCGTGACCGGCCCGACCGGCTCCGGCAAGTCGACCTCGCTCTACTCCTTCCTCTCGGAAGTCAACAAGATCGACGTCCGCATCATGACCGCCGAGGACCCGATCGAGTACCACATGGCCGGCATCAACCAGGTGCAGATGCAGAGCGAGATCGGCATGACCTTCGCCCGCGCGCTCCGCGCGTTCCTGCGCCAGGACCCGGACATCATCATGGTCGGCGAAATCCGCGACCGCGAGACGGCCGAGATCGCCATCAACGCCTCGCTCACCGGCCACATGGTGTTCTCGACCCTGCACACCAACGACGCCGCCGGCGCATTTCCGCGCCTCATCGACATGGGCGTCGAGCCGTTCCTCATCGCCTCCGCCGTCGCGGGCGTGATGGGCCAGCGCCTCTGCCGCCGTCTCTGCCCGAAGTGCCGCCGCGAGGTTCCGCTCGACATGAAGTACTACAACCTCGACACGCCGCCGCCGCAGAACACCGTGTTCGAGCCGGACGGCTGCGACGCCTGCACCCACACCGGCTACAAGGGCCGTCGCGCGCTCTTCGAGGTGCTGGAGGTGGACGAGGACATCGAGGGCGCGATCGTCCGCCGCGAGAACGCCACCCAGATCCGCAACCTCTCGCTCTCGAAGGGCATGAAG
The DNA here is from genome assembly GCA_004551905.1 of Lentisphaeraceae bacterium. GTDB lineage: Bacteria > Verrucomicrobiota > Kiritimatiellia > RFP12 > UBA1067 > UBA1067. The sequence goes on along the minus strand of SFPL01000100.1, from coordinate 14,074 downwards.
ACGCTGCGCGAAGACGGCTGGGCCAAGGTGTTCGCCGGGGTGACGAGCGTCAAGGAGATTCTGCGCGTGACGGAGGAGCAGTGAAGCGTCTCCGCCTCAACCCCGACTACCTGCGCCGCCACCTCTTCGCCGCGGCGGTCATGGCGGCGCTCGGCTGCTGGTTCGGCTACGACGGCGCGGTGCGCTATCCGCGCATGACGCCGGACTTGCTCTACCGCTCGATCGAGCAGGCGGAGCCGCCGGCCGGCGCCGACCTCGAGGCGTTCAAGCGCCAGAAGACGAACGCCCAGCTCGGGCTTGCGCTCGTCCTCCTCGTCGCCGCCGGCGTGGTGGGGCTGAGGCTGTTCCTCTCCTCGCGGCTCGACTTTGTCTGGGACGAAGCCGGCTTTTCCGTCGCCGGCCGCAGGCACTCGCCCGCCGATATCGCGCAGCTCGACCGCTCGCGCTGGGAGTCGAAGGGCATCCTTAAGTTGAAGCTGGCGGACGGCGGCTCGGTCGTCCTCGACGCTTGGCATCATCTCGGCGTACGCGAGGCGGCGGCGGAGCTTTTCCCGCCGGCGGACGAAGCGAAGGAGGATTCCTGACATGGCGGCGGTGGATATGAGCGTTGACCTGGGTGGGCTTAAGCTGCGTACGCCCGTCGCCACGGCGAGCGGTACCTTCGGCTACGGCTTCGAATACATCGGCGCGGTCGACTACTCCAAGCTCGGCGCGGTGACGGCGAAAGGAATCCGCGTCGAGCCGTGGCCCGGCAACCCGATGCCGCGCCATTGCGAAGTCCCGGGCGGGCTGGTGAACGCGATCGGGCTGCAGGGGACCGGGGTGGACCATTTCCTCGAGATCACGCTGCCGCGCTATCGCGCGACGGTGCCGGACGCGCCGCCGGTGATCGCCAACATCTGGGGCGGGTCGGTGGAGGGCTACGCCGAGGTAGCGCGGCGGATCGGCGACGCGGTGGCGGCGATCGAGATGAACGTGTCCTGCCCCAACGTGAAGGAGGGCGGCCACACCTTCGGACAGGACCCCAAGGTGCTCTTCGAGGTGGTCTCGGCCGTGCGCGCGGCGACGAAGCTGCCGCTTTTCGTGAAGCTCGCGCCGAACGTGCCGTCGATCGTCCCCTACGTACGCGCGTGCGAGGACGCCGGCGCGGATGCGCTTTCGCTCATCAACACGATTCCGGCGATGGTGATCGACATCGAGCGGCGGCGTCCGGTGATCGCCAACGGCTCGGGTGGACTCTCCGGCCGCGCGGTGCATCCGGTGGCGGTCAAGGTGGTGCACGACGCGCGTGCGGTGACGAAGCTGCCGATTCTCGCGATGGGCGGCGTCTACGAGGCGAAGGACGCGGTCGAATTCCTGCTCGCCGGCGCGAACGCCGTCGCCGTCGGCACCGCGCTTTTCTCCGATCCAGGCGTTGTGGCGGCGGTTCACGACGGCATCGCCGACTACTGCGCGCGCCACGGCTTCGCCTCCGTCGCCGCGCTCACCGCCGAAGGACTACAATTATGAGATACTCCCCCGTAACCCTGGCGCTGTGCCTTGCGGCTGGCGCCGCGTCCGCCGACCGCGTCGTCTGGGTCGACGATCTGCCGCTGGACGGAATGAACGTCGGCGCGCTTCTGGCGCCCAAGGCGCGCGAAAGCTACCAGAGCACACCCGAGAAGCCCGCTCCGCTCAGGGTCGGCGTGCGCATGTTCAGCCGCGGCGTCGGCTCCCATGCGCCCTCGTCCTCGGTCTACGAGTTTCCCAACGGCGGCGCCAAGTCCTTCGAGGCCGTGGTGGGCGTCGATGCCTGGGTCGCCGAGCACGCGGCGCTCCGGAAGATGCATGACGACGCCAAGGTGCGCTTCCGCGTCGTGGCGGACGACAAGGTTGTCGCCGAGTCTCCGGAGATGGTGTCCGCGACGCCGGCTTTCGCGCTGAAGGCCGATCTCACGGGGGCGAAGCTCGTGCGGCTCGAGATTGACGAGCTCGGTTCGGAGAGCTGGGACATCTCGGTCTGGGGCGACGCGCGCTTCACGCTCGAGGATGGCGCCGCGGTCGAGGCGTGGTCGGGTCTCGATGGCCAGCTCGGCATCCTGACTCCGCCGCCGGGCGAGGCGCCGCGCATCAACGGCGCGCGCGTGTTCGGCGTCCGCCCCGGCCATCCGATCCTCTGGCGGCTTCCGGTCACCGGCGCGCGACCGATGCGGTTCGCCGCGGCGAACCTGCCGGCCGGCGCGGCGTTCGACGCGTCGACGGGGCTCCTCTCCGGCAGCGTCGCCGCGCCCGGCGAGTACCGGATCTCCTTCACGGCCGAAAACGCCGCGGGCAAGGCCGCGTCGACGCTCCGGCTCGTCGTCGGCGACCGGATCGCGCTCACGCCGCCGATGGGCTGGAACAGCTGGAACGTCTTCGGCTCCTTCGTGACCGACGCCGACATGCGCGCCGCCGCAGACGCGATGATCGCTACCGGCCTCGCCGACCACGGCTGGAGCTACGTCAACCTCGACGACTACTGGCAGAACAGCGTCGACCCCACCGACGAGCCGACGCTCAAGGGTCCGCTCCGCGACGCCGACGGCACGGTCGTGCCGAACGTCAAGTTCCCGGACATGAAGGCGCTCGCCGACTACATCCACTCCAAGGGACTCAAGGCCGGCCTCTACTCCTCGCCTGCGGCGAAGACCTGCGGCGGCTGCGAGGCGGCGTGGGGCCACGAGTGGAAGGACGCCGAGACCTACGCGAAGTGGGGCTACGACTACCTCAAGTACGACGGCTGCAGCTACGCGAAGCACCTCGTCGGCGAGGGCACCACCGGCCACGTCCTGCCGTTTCTGGTCATGGCCGAGGCGCTGAAGGCCCAGGACCGGGACATCGTCTTCTCGATCAACCCCTACGGCGCCGGCTCGCACACGCCTCTCCTCGCCGGCGCGGCGGCGATCGCCGGCGCCAACAGCTGGCGAACCACCGACGACATCAACGACTCCTGGCGCAAGGTGCGCAGGATGGTCGATGGCCAGCGCCACCGCTGGCTCTTCGCGCGCCCCGGCGCCTGGAACGATTCCGACATGCTCGTTGTCGGCGTCATCGGCGGTCCCTGGAAGTTCCGCCGCCCGACGAGCCTCACCCAGAACATGCAGTACACCCACATCTCGCTCTGGTGCATGCTCTGCTCGCCGCTCCTGATCGGATGCGACCTGACTAAGCTCGACGACTTCACGCTCTCCCTGCTGACCAACGACGAGGTCCTCGAGACCAACCAGGACGAGCTCGGCGCCCAGGCCGAGGTCGTCGCGTCCGGTCCTCGCGCCGAAATCTGGGCGAAGCCGATGAGTGACGGCTCCTTCGCGCTCGCGCTCGTCAACACGGTGCGCAAGGAGACCACGGTCACCGCCGACTTCGCGTCGCTCGGGCTGGAGGGCAAGTGGCGCGTGCGCGACCTCTGGCGCCAGCGCGACCTCGGCACTTTCGCTGCGGAATACTCCTGCGACGTCCCGCCGCTCGCGACGCAGCTCGTGCGGCTGTATCCGGTGGACGGCGCGGGTCTCAGGAAGGGCCTCACCGACATCCGCATGAACGGCTTCTACCGACTCCTGGAGCAGAAGCGCCCGGTCGGGCGTCCGGGCTACGAGCCGCCGAAGGGCTGGCCCTGCAAGGACTGCCCGCGGCGGCGGTAGTCTTTTGTCGGGAACCGGCGTTCTGTTCTCCTAACCAGTCATCCGCTAACCAGTAGCCAGCAGCCAGTAAAGCGGACAAACCCTCCTTATCCCACTGACCGCTGACAGCTGGCTGCTGATTGCTGAAACACTCCCAAAATGGGCGTCGTTGCGCACGGCGGCGAGAAATGCTATACTACCCGCAACTGAAACCAGCAACATTCACCTGTCGAGGACAACCAGCCATGCAGATCACCAAACGAGAATTCCTGAGAAAACTCGGCCTCGTCGGCGCCGCCGGCGTCACCGGCGCCGCGTTTGGCGACCAGGCTCCCGCCGACGCCGGCACGGCGGGGCGGTTCTACGTCCGCGAAGAGGACGATTGGGGCGTCAGGCGCATCTTCGACATCCCGCACTCGATGGAGGACGGGCCGAGCGCGTTCCTGAAGGACGGCAAGGTGTTCCGTCCGATGCGCGAGGTGCCGATCTTCCACGAGACTGACGTCGTTGTCGTGGGCGGCGGCCCCGCCGGCTTCTGCGCAGCCATCGCCGCGGCGCGCGCGGGCGCGAAGGTGGCGCTCGTCGAGCGCTACGGCTCGCTGGGCGGACTGTTCACCAACGGGCTCGTGCTTCTCTTGATGGCGACGAGCGTCAAGGCGGACGGCAAGTGGAAGCTCGTCACCAAGGGCCTCGCCAAGGAGTTCATGGACCGCGGGCTCAAGGAGGGCATCTCCACCGGCGACTTCACGGACCAGTGGCACTGGCAGCCGACGCTCGACGCCGAGGGCTCGAAGTACCTGATGGACAAGATGATCGCCGAGGCGAAGGTGGAGCTGTTCTTCCACAGCTGGGGCGTGGACGTCATCCAGGACGGCGCGGAGGTGAAGGGCATCGTCTTCGAGTCCAAGCAGGGCACGCAGGCGATCCTGGCGAAGCAGGTGGTGGACGCCACCGGCGACGGCGACCTCCTCTTCAGCGCCGGCGGCGACTACCGCCAGGTCACGCACGGCATCGGCCACTGCGTGCAGCTTGCGAACATGGACCGCATCACCGCGAAGAATCCCCACCGCGACAAGGACGGCAAGCTCTTCCCGCACTGGCCGATGCGCTCGAACGAGGCCAACCGCGGGCTCTGGTGGGGCAACATGGGCCCGGGGCAAAAGGGCAACGGGCTCGACGTGCGCGAGCTTAGCCGCGCCGAGGTCAACTTTCGCAAGCGCTGGTGGGAGCAGGTGCGCGAGATGCAGAAGACTCCGGGCTGGGAAAAGGTCTATATCGCCAACACCTGCTCGCAGATCGGTGTGAGGAGCACGCGCCTCGTGGACGCCGAGGCGGTGGTAGACAAGGCGGCGGCGCTCGGTCCCGCGCCCGCCGACACGGTGGCGTGGGCGGGCGACGGCGGCACGGGCTACGGCATCGCCGTCCCCTACCGCCAGCTCGTGCCGAAGAAGGTCGAGAACCTCCTCTGCTGCGGGCGTATGCTTGGCGCGCCGGACACGATCGACACGCTGCGGCTCATAACCCCGTGCATGACCACCGGCGAGGCGGCGGGAACCGCGGCGGCGATGGCGGCGCTCAAGGGCGTGCATCCGCGCGACCTCGACGTCAAGGCCCTGCGCAAGGCGCTCGCCGCGGCGGGCGTATTCCTGGGCTAAGCCGCCGCGGCAGATTGCGCGGCGCGGTTCGGGAGGGACCTCTTAGGCCCTCTCAAGTCCAGATTCCAACGCTACGCGCTTGCATGAGGACCAACGACATATTCACTGCGACATATTCACCGGGGTTTGACTCTCTTAGGCCCTCGAGGACACGCAGGACGTCTACCACAACATGGAGACGACCGACGAGGTCGACGCGGCGCTCGAAGCCGAGGGCTGAGCCGCATCCGCCCATAAGGCCGCACGTGCGGCAACTGAAGCCGACGGGGCTCGGACGAGCCGTGTCGGCTTTGGCGTTTGGGGAACGGGACTGGACAAGGAAAGGACATTGACGTGAAGACGTTTGTCTGCGGACATCGCAATCCGGACGTGGACTCGGTCATGAGCGCCTACGCGCTTGCGGATCTTCGCCGGCGCACGGGGACGCCGGACGTCGAGGCCGTCTGCGCGGGGCTTCTGCCCGAGAAGGCCCGTTGGGTCTTCGAGCATTTCAACCTGAAGCCCCTGCGGGCGAAGCGCGATGTCTACGTGCGCGTCAAGGATCTCATGGACACAACGCTGCCGCTGATCGAGGCGGGGCAGTCACTTGTGGATGCGCTGAAGGTCCTTGAGGCGAGCGGCGAATCGTCGCTTCCCGTGCGGGCGCGCGACGGATCGTTCGCGGGCATGCTCTCGCCGGCGAAGCTCCTGTCGCTCTTCATCGCGAAATCCGACCTCTCCCTGCCCGTCGGCGAGGCCCCGCTGCACCACTGCGCGCAGGTGCTCGTCGACGTGGACCGCATCCACGACATCCGCAAGCCGGTCCTGAAGAATCCGCACAACCACTTCCCCGTCGTCGACGAGAAGGGGCGTCTCGTCGGCACGCTTCTCAAGCGGGCCTTTGCGGAGGAGCCGCCGTTCCGCATAATCCTCGTCGACCACAACGAGACCGAGCAGGGCATTCCCGGTCTGGAGGAGATTCCCGTCGTCGAGGTCGTCGACCATCACCGCATGGCCTTCTCGGCGACGCGCGATCCGATCAAGTACACGGCGGATGCCGTTGGCTCGACCTGTACGCTCGTCGCAAAGATGTTCCGCGGCATGGGCGAGCGCCCGACGCGCGAGATCGCGGGCGTCCTCATCGCGGGCATCGTGGCGGACACGCTTCTCTTCCAGTCGCCGACGACGACGGAGACCGACCGGACGATGTGCGACTGGCTTGAGCGGATCTGCGGCGAAACGGCCGCGGCGATCTTCGAGGGGCTGGCGAGCGTCGCCTCGCCGCTGGCCTCGATGAGCGCCGAGGCGGCGCTCGCGAGCGATGCGAAGACGTATTCCGAAAGCGGCATGAAGTTCGTTCTCGCCCAGATCGAGGAGTCGAACCTGGCGATCTTCCATCGCCACGCGAAAGCGCTGTCGGCGGCGATGGCGGCGCGCGTCAAGAGCGAGGGGCTTGACTTCATGGCCCTCATGGTGACAGACCCCGTGCGCGGGAACTCCGAGCTTCTCTTCAGCGGGGCGGATTCCGTCCGGCGGGCGCTGCCTTATCGTCTGGGCGAGAACGGGACCTGGCTCCTGCCCGGTGTCCTCTCGCGCAAGAAGCAGCTTCTGCCCGAAATTCTCGCCGCGCTCGCCTAGGTCGTCGTCGACGGGCTGTCCCCGCGTCGCGCACGGGTGGAACATCTTTGTCGCCGAACACAAGATGGATCGGGATGACGAGATGCTGGAGGACTTCCGGCGGCCTGACCCTGCGGCGGTCGATCGTCCAGCTCTACGCCTGAACGACTGCCTCGTCAGCATGGCCGGCGGTGCGGAGACCGTCGTTCTCCGCGGCGAGGGGACGGCGGCGCTGGCAATGAACAAGGCCGACTACGCGAATCCCGAATTCAAGTATGCGTTCAGCGAGTGGCGACACGCGCCGCCGTTTCCATGACATCTATGCGGGGCCGGTTGTCGAGGGCGCGCGCGTCCACCACGCCTTCCGGCACTGCGCGAAGCGCTTCTTCCCGCCGCAGGGCATGCTGAGCGAGGATTTCTTCAAGGCGCCCATCCTCAACACGTGGATCGAGCTGAACTTCCACCAGAACCAGGAGGATGTCCTTGCGTATGCGAAGAGCTTTGTCGATCATGGCATGAAGCCGGGCGTCTTCATGATCGACTGCACCTGGCAACGCGACTTCGGCGAGTGGTCATTCCGTCCCGAGACATTCCCCGGCCCGAAGGGCATGGTCGACCAGATGAAGGCTTGGGGCTATCGGCTCATGCTGTGGACGAGCCCGATGGTCAATTCGTCCGGCGTCCACTACAAGCAGCTGCTCGTCAAGGATTTGCTCATGCACGGCGATGCCTTGAGCAAGGGCAAGGTGCCTGAGTCGAAGAACGCCTACAGGAACAGCGCTCCGGCAAGCAGATAGCCGAGCAGGGAAAGCCCGCCCGCGACGAGGGCGTAGGGGATCTGCGTCATCACGTGGTTCATGTGCTTGCACTGTGCGCCGGTCGAGGAGAGGATCGTCGTGTCGGCGATGGGCGAGCAGTGGTCGCCCATGACGCTTCCGGCGAGCGTCGCCGCGAGCGTGAGGACGACGGCGGACGGCTCGACTGCCTGGCAGACGCTCATGCCGATCGGCACGAGGATGCCGATGGCGCCCCAGCTCGCGCCCGTCGCGAAGGCAAAGGTGGCCGCCGTCGCAAAGAGCGCCGCCGGGAGGAACGCGAGCGAGAGGTGGGCACGGACGAGCAGCGAGGCGATGTACTTGCCCGTGCCGAGGAGGTCGTTGCAGACGGCGGAGATGCCCCAGGCGAGCACAAGCAGGACGAGCGCGGGGACCATCGTCTTGATGCCGAAGAGAGTCGCCGCCGCGAACTGGTGGTAGTCGATGACGCGGCGCGGAACGAGGAAGAGGAAGGAGAGGACGAGCGCGAGCAGGGCGGCGAGCGCGAGGGCACCGCCGGCCTCGTAGCGCGTGAGGAACCAGGTCGCGAAGCCGATGAGCGCGAGGATCGGGAAGACGAGGTCGATGACATGGCCGCGATCCGAGACGGGGATTGGCTCAAGGCCTTCGCGCATGACGACTTCCGCGCCGACGTCGTGGCGGACGTGGGCCGTGCGCTCCATGCGGCGCATGAGGCCGATGTCGAGCTTGTGCCCGAAGGCGAAGAGGATGACCATCGCGAGCGAGAGGATCGCGTAGAAGTTCAGCGGCGCGGCGGCGAGACAGAGCGCGAGGCCCTTCGCCTGCAGGCCCTCCGGGAGGCAGGTGATGACATAGGCCGCCCAGGATGAGATCGGCGAGAGGATGCAGACCGGCGCGGCCGTCGTGTCGATAAGATAGGCGAGCTTCGCGCGGGAGATCTTGAACTTGTCCGTGACGGGGCGCATGACCGTGCCGACCGTCAGACAATTGAAATAGTCGTCGATGAAGATGATGAGGCCCATGACGATCGTCATGAGGTTCACGGCCGTTTCGCTCTTGAGGCGGCGGTAGGCCCACTCCCCGTAGGCGCGCGCGCCGCCCGCGCGCGTGACGACCGAGACGAGCGCACCGAGGAGGCAGAGGAAGAGGACCATCGGCATGTTCTCCGCCGTCTTGCCGCCGAGGAGATCGACGATCGTCTTGAACGCGGCGATCGGGCCCGCGTGCGTCAGGGCTGCGTGGACTGCCGCGCCGGAGAAGATGGCTGCGAAGAGGGAAAGGACGATCTCGCGCGTCACGAGCGCAAGAACGATTGCCACGAGGGGCGGGACGAGCGACCACAAGCCGAAGGTGTCCATAAGTTGCCGCACATTATACTCTAAATCTCCGCCCCTTGTGCGGATAGGGTGCGATTCGAAACCGTTGAACCGCTTGCGCGCAATACGGTTGGTATCGAGGCCTGCGCCGACCTGCTCGCCCGAACCGCAGTTCGCGGGCACCCCACCGACATGATTTCGACGCGCGCGCCTTCACGCGCGCCCTTTACCGTGGCGGTCGAAATCACGTCGGGCCCGCGAACGTGCTCTCGTGCGACAGTCGGCCTCCGGCCTCGACGCAGCAGGACCGCCCTCCCGCGACCGCGCCTCGTCAACGTCATCGCTCTCGTCGAGTCAATCCAGCGCGCCGATCCCGATGAGCGTGGAAGGCGTCGCGACGACGAAACAACGGCTTGACCGAGCTGTCGGGCCCGCAGCCACGCCCTGCGCCCAGATACCGCGCGCGACCTCAGCGATTTTTCAACGAATTTAAATCGCACCCCGTGCGGATGTGCGGCCATTCTCCACCTCCACCTCCTACCTCCAACATGATACCACCAACTCAACGCACCGCCTCCCACCTCCAACTAATCCTTAGGCGTAGACGACTCGCGCGTAGGCGTCGCGCTGGACGCCGCGCGGGTACGTGACGGACGGAAGGCCGAAGAGCATGGCGCAAAACGGCGTCGTTCGGCGAAGCCCCGCCGCCTTCTCGTGGAGTTCGGGAATCTCCTTCTGCACGAGCGGGAGAAAGCCACACCAGCAGGTGGCGATGCCGTGTGCGTTCGCCAGCATCTCGAAATAGGTGCAGGCCGCCGCGAGGTCTTCGCGTGGCGTGGTGACGGCGCGGTTCGTCTCGTCGGACGAGATGATCAGCAGCCCCGGTGCGCCCCGGAAGAAGATGTCGGACTTCCCCTGGCGTAGCTTGATGGCAGGGACGGCCAGCCAGCGCGGCAGCAGCTTCGTGCCGTCGCGATGCGCCTCGACGGCGTGGATGAAGCGCACACGAAAGGCGTCCGTCGCACGCCGCGTCGGGTAGCAGGTGAACGTGAGCGCGCGGGCGTTGCAGCCGGTCGGCACGTTGCCGAGGATGCGGAGGATGCGGTCGAGCGTTGTCGGATCGACGTCTGCCTCCCGGAAGCGGCGGACGGAGCGCCGCACCTGGAGCCAATTCTCGACGGCCGTTGCCGACGGGAGCTCCAGCCCGTCCGTCGCGACCGAGTTCTCGGGGCGGAAGCCATCGAACGTGACGGCGCCCTTGGGGCAGACGGCGAGGCAATGCTGGCAGCGCATGCAGGCCTTTTCGTTCTGGAGGAAGGGGAAGCCGTCCGCATCTGCCTTGAGGGCGCCGAACGCGCAGTCGCGTATGCAGGCCCTGCAGCGAACGCATTTCGTCTTGTCGAGTTCAAACAGCATGTCAGGAGACTCCTTTTCAAACCCGCCAGCAAATTTCCAGTGCAACAGGCACCGTACGCCCAATGCTGACAAGCACTTTCTTGTGAACAAGACGTAGTATATCAATTTTTGGTTGGGCGTGTAAAGCGGGCTTCAGCCGGAGACTCCGCCTTGGGGCGTGTACGGTGCAAGCCTGTCCGTGAGGACGGGTGGAGCCGTCCCCGAAGCGGCGAGGCAGAACCCGCCCTCACGGACAGGCTTGTCAAAGATCGATGCTGCGAATCAGGCCGCGACTTGGAGAATATAGCGCTTCAACAGTGCCGTGAAGGCCTCGCGTGGCGTCCGCCAGTTCAGGCACTTCATCGGGCGGTCGTTGAGTGACTCAGGAGGGACCCTCTTAAGCCGGTGTAACCTTCAATTTCCAGACTAGAATTTCCAGGTGCATTCCAGCCCGTAGACGTTGGTGGGCGTCCAGGTGGATGAATGGTTGGTCATGTCGTGCTGGACCATGTAGTAGAGGTTGCAGGACAGATCCTTTAACGACGGCACGGGCCGGAACGACAGACCGATCTGCGCGCGGCTGCGGTCGAAGAGATCCGACTTGTCGGTGTCGGTCTTGTCGGAGAAGAACATCTCCTCGCTGATGTAGGGCGAAATCTTGAATTCGGTCACGCTCCAGCTGGTGCGCAGGCGCAGACGCTCGCGATAGCGCATGTAGGCATCGGAGCCGTGCTTGTCGCGGTATTCAAAGCGCGAGCGGAATTCGAACTTCAAGGTCGCGAACTCCGGGAAGGCCACGTACAGGTCGAAGGTGGGACGCTGTTCGGCTCGCATCTTGCCCTTGCCCTTCGAGCGCTCGTACACCCACCGGTCGCCGAGGTAGATGCTCAAGTAGGGATTGAGCTTCCATCCCAGCTGGATGAGCGTTTCCTGGTCGATGATCCGGTTCTCGTCGAATTTCTCTTCGATTTCGGACTTGACTCTCAACGGGCTCCACAGGCCTTCTTCCACAAGTTTGCCCTCGATCGTCTGTTTCAGCCAGATCTGGTTGTTGGCGGCCATCGCCGCAGAGCCCGCGAATAGCACCGCTGCCAGCGCGGCTCCGGTCATCCTGGTCATGTTCATGGTTGTTTTTCTTTCGTAGGATATTATCGCATAGAAGCCTGCCGCGGACACGCCGGAATGGTTTCCCGTGATTCGTTACATCGGGCTACTTTCCCGTGATGGCCTTTGGAAGTCTTCGTATCGGGCCGCGAGACAATGTGTGAATCTTCAGGTCGAGTCCACCATAGAGGGCGTCGAACATGTTGACGTTCCTGTCGGCCGCATAGGAGTCAAGAGCCTCTTCCTCGAGCTGTGCGTTCCGCGAGATCTGATCGACGTACTTCTGGCAGAGGCATCTCTGCTGCCGACGCTCATTTCCCATCAGACTGTCTCCTCCAGCCGAGCACCATGTCGCGCCCAGATTCGACGAGAAGGCGTTCGAGTGCCCGCCCGTTTTCGATTGCAGCACGGAGCGGCTGCTCGTGCTCGGGCCTCACGTAAAGTCCGCGCAGCCTGCCGTTATCGCGGAAGGTGAAGATGAGCTTCGGGTGCCCCCTGCCCTCGGCGCAAAGGCGGCAGTTCTTCCTCGCGCAGGGCGTGTGCGTTGCCGTGAGCGATCCCTTGGCGACCGGGAACTCCGCCGCGAAGGCTGCGAACGACTCTTCGAGAGACCTTCTCTGGCTTTTGTTCTTCATGCGACGTAGTTTATCATATTGCAAACGTGCCGTAAAGGGTGAAATCAGATAAAAATGATTATTTCAAATCAACAAAGAATTCCCGTCGTATACAGTCTGCCGATTTAGCACACGGAAGCCGCGACAGATTCAAAATGCCGCCAGACGATTGAGCTAAAGGCGCGAAACGAGCTGACTCTCTCCTCAGTCGCCAGGGGCGACTGCGTTTTGAATCGTCGCAACTCTGAGCAACTGCGTCTACGGTAAAAGAACCGCACCCCCGCTCACTGACCGATTTGCCGTCGGCCCCGGTTCGTCAAGTAGGACGTGCACCCTGTAGTTGACGTTTGTTCTTTTGGTTCGTCAATTGCTGGACACTCTTGAGCTTGCGTTGGCGGGTGCTGAGAGGGCGAGGGCGGAGGTCGACGGCACCGTCCATGAGGCCCGGAGAAGCGGACGTCCCCGAAGGGGCGGCGCGAAGCGCCGAGTCCGCGATCCGGGCCTCATGGAACAACCTCTGGGATTGCCGCTGCTGCTCTCTCCAGTTCTCCTGCCGTCTGAGGATGCGCTTCAGTCTGCGGACGACCTGCTGGTAGAGCTGGATTCCGTTCATGCTCTCGTACCGTCTTTTGAGCGCCTCTGCTCCGGACTCGCTGAGTATTCCCGACTCGAGGGCTCGCTGATATGGCGTCCGCGGGCCGCCTTCCTGGTATTTGCGGACATAGCCCTTGCCGTCGGGCTTCTTGATCTTCGCGACGATCATCTTTGTCGGGCGGAAGAAGTTGCAATAGTCCGACCATTCGGATTCGAGGCGCATCAGGTCGTCTTCGAGGTCGAGGCAGTCGAGGCGAAGCTCCCCGAAGAGTTCCCTGACCACGGATCCGTTCTTCTGCTCGACGTGGGCGTTGTCGTTCTTTTTGTAGAAGCGCGATCTGGACACGGCGATGTTCTGGCGCTTGCCCTGCATCTCGGCCATGGCGTAGTTGATGAACTCCGGTCCGTTGTCCTCGTGTTCGGAGGTGACCGGGAACGGAAATCGTCTTTCAAGCCGCTTGAGCGCCTCCACGGTGTTGTGCATGCCCCTGTTCCACGTCGGCGTGATTTCCGTCCATTGCGTTGGCCTGTCGGTCTGCGTAAGGGTCCAGAAGAAGTTCCCCCTCATGTCCCCGCCGCAATGCGCGACCGTGTCGATCTGCGTGTCGCCTGGCTTGACGTTGCAGGCCATGACTTCCTCCCCGGATTTGCATTCGATGGCATCGAGGATCGGCCTGTTGAGACCGGAGCGCCTGTTGGCCTTTATGGCGAAGGGCTTCACTCTCGGCAGGCCCTTGAACGCGCGGTCCCGGGTCGATGCGCTCATTGCGAGTATCGCGGCCACGTCCTCGCGTGGCTTTATCAGCGCGATGCACTCCTCGTATTCGCGCACGATGCGCGGCAGCTCGGCGACGAAGTAGGTCGTGCAGGGGCAGCCGACGGCCTCCCAGACCCTCCGGGCGTTCGCGAGCGCGTGGTCGGAGTATGTCCTGCCCCTGCCCTTGCGTTCGCGGTAGCGGACGTTCCCGGTCATGAGCTTGATGACGTATTTGCGCGTGTAGCACAGCGTCTCGCAGACCTCGTCGAGTATCTGGCGGCGCTTGGCGGCGCTTGCACAGGCGTAGGCGCGGCGCTTTTCGCCTATGTATTCGGCTTTAGACTTTCGTGACATGTTGCACATGCTCCTATTTTACCACGGTGCACTGTATTTGACGAACGGGCCATGTCGGAACAGGTCATCTTCTTCGACCGGGTGCACATTATTATAACGAATCGCGCGGCGAAACCACGGATTACAAATCCCTAATTCTTCGCACAGGTAGGCCGTAGGAGGCGACCTTTGTCCACAGGGCCGGGATGGCGTCGCGCCATCCCGGCCCGTCCTGCATATTTTGACTTTTTTGCAGATTCCCCCTTGACTTTTGC
>SFPL01000099.1 GCA_004551905.1 Lentisphaeraceae bacterium | reverse complement strand
TTTTCGATGTGTAGCGACATATTGACCTTTGGTAAAATAACGGGATAACGATATTATTATAACATAGATGGTGCACTTCAGTCAATAGGGTACGCAACATTTTGAAGATTAGTCAGTCAGCCAACTGGCAAAGTCGGGACCTCCGTCCGCTGGCGGAACATCACCGCCTTCACCTGGCATCCCGAGCTCGCTCCGCCGGCTGACACGGCGACGGACAAAATGGTATAATGCGCGCATGACACTCCAGCAGATGAAATACGCCGATGCGGTGGCGACGTACGGCAGCATCAGCGAGGCGGCGCGGCGGGTGTTCGTAACGCAGCCGACGCTGACCGAGTCGATCCGCACGCTCGAGGAAGAGCTCCGCACCGCCATCTTCACGCGCTCCGCGCGCGGCATCACCGTGACGCGCGAGGGCGAGGAGTTCCTCGCCTCCGCCCGCCAGATACTCGACGACGCCGCGCGCATCGCCGAGAAGTACACCGGCAAGGCGGTGAGAAGGCCGCAGTTCTCGGTGTCGTGCCAGCACTTTGCGTTCGCGACCGACGCGTTCATGGATGTCGTCAAGGCGAACGGCGCGGATGCCTACGACTTCACCCTGCGGGAGACGACGACCAGCGAGATCATCGACGACGCGTCCCGCCACCGCAGCGAAATCGGCGTTCTTTACCTCTCGTCGCGCAACCGTACGCCGCTCGAGAAGATCTTCAAGAAGGAGGAGCTCGTCTTCGAGGAGCTCTTTTCCGCCAATCCGCACGTGTTCCTCGGGCGGAAGCATCCACTCGCCAGGAAGCAGTTCATCCGCCCGGAGGAGCTCGACGACTACCCCTACCTCTCATACGAGCAGGGGATGGAGAACGCGCTCTACTTCGCCGAGGAGGTAATGCCCGCTATCGACCGCAGGAAGAACATCCGGGTGCGCGACCGTGCGACGATGACGAACCTCATCCTGGGACTCGACGGGTTCACCGTCGCCTCAGGCGCCCACGCCAAGGCGTACAACCCGGCGATCGTCTCGGTTCCGCTCAAGCTGGACGAGACGATCAGCGTGGGGACGATCCGGCGCGCGGGAATCCAACCGTCGAAGCAGGCCGAGGCGTTCGCGGCGGCCATGCGCAGGCTGATCACGGCGTCGCGGTAGCGCGCGCACTGCTCATGCAGTTTCACTCAATCTGACTTTGCGAAAGAAGCAGAAATACGAGAGCGCCGTCGCCAGCGCGCCGACGGCGTATGCGCCGCCCATGATCGCGAAGCCTATCTCGAAGCCGCGCACGCCGTAGCGGTCGGAGAGCCAGCCCATGCAGATGCCCGAGAGTCCGCCGAAGAAGAAGCCAACCATGGTGAGGTAGCCCTCGGCCGAGGAGCGGTACTCGGGCGGAATGACGTCGAAGAGGCTCGCGTGGGTGTTGGACTCGAAAAGCCCGCGGCAAAGTCCGTAGGCCGCCGTCATCGCCACCATCGCCGAAAGCGAGCCGGAGAGCCCGATAAGCGCGAGGCACGGCGCGCCGAGCAGCATCGCCGTCGCCTGGAACGCCAGCCGGAAGCGCGGATGCCGCGCGACCAGCCGGTCGGTCAGCGCCCCGCCGGCCATCACCGCCGCGAACGCCGCCAGGTGGTGCCAGAACATCGCCTTGGTCGCCGCCTCGCCGACGTCCACCGCGAACTTCTCGGCGATGAACTTCGGCGCCCAGAAGAGATAGGCGTTGTTCACGAAGACGATCGCCACGAACCCCATCGTCACGCAAAGCGCCGCGGGATTGAGGAAGAACGCCCTGAAGCCGCCGGCGAGGAGGTTCGTGGTTCGCCTGTCCGCCGTAGCCTCGGCGAAGGCGGGTGATTCGTGGCTCGCCTGCCCGCCGTTGCCTTGGCGAAGGCGAGGGGCTCGTGGTTCGTCGCGCAGCATCCAGATGAACGAGACGCCCAGCAGGCACCCGGCGCCGCCGAAGACCATGAAGATGTGCCGCCAGTCCATCAGCCTCAGCGCGGCGGCCACGATGAGTCCCGAGGTCATGAGCGCAAAGTAGAGGACGCCCTGGTGCACCGAAAACGCGAGCGACCGCGTCTCCTTGTGGTGCGCGCCCAGGAGCGCCATCGCGCTCGGGGCATAGAAGCTCTCGCCGCCGCCGGTGGCGATCGAACGGAAGAACATGACCGTCAGGTACGCCGGGACGATGACGCCAAGTATCCGCCACTCGCCGACGAACCCCATCATCACCGTCATCAGCGACCAGAAGACCAGCGAGACGGTGATAATCCACTTGCGCGAGAAGCGGTCGCCCGCGAACCCGGCGAGCATCGTCATCGCCGCGAGCGTCCAACTCAGCGCGGTGTTGATCCAGCCGATGTGGACGTCGGTGAGCCCGAGCTCGTCCTGGATCGGCTTGGTGAGGAGCCCGAAGAGCGCGCGGTCGGCCTGGTGGAAGAAGAAGGCGCATCCGAGGAGCGCCAGCAGGAACCACTTGTAGCCGCCGACCGCGCGTCTCATATCGGCCTTTCCGCGCCGAGGCGCGAGCAGGAGTGGACGTGGCAGATCGCGAGTCCCAGCGCGTCCGCCGCGTCGTTCTGGGGCAGCTCGGGCAACGCGAGCAGCGTCTTCACCATCCGCTGGATCTGCCCCTTCTCCGCGAGCCCGTTGCCGCAGACCGCCTTCTTCATCCGCCGCGGCTCGTATTCGTACACCTCGAGCCCGGCCAGCGCCGCCGCGGACAGCACCGCTCCGCGCGCCTCGCCCAACACGAGCATCGTGCCCGCGTTCTTGCCGTAGATCACCGACTCGATCGCCATCACGTCCGGCGCGTGCGCGGCGATGAGCGCGGCGACGCGCTCGTGGATCGCCTTCAGGCAGGCGGTGAGCGGAAGCGCCGGCGTGTTGCGGATCGCGCCACACTCGACCATCCGGAGCCGGCTTCCCTCTGCGGAAAGGACGCCGTATCCGGTCGAGCGCAGCGACGTGTCGATGCCGAGCACCTTCATCACTCACGCCTCCATTCTGCCGCGGATCGCGCGGCGCAGCGTGAGCGGGTCGGAGTACGCCACCCCCGAGTCCGCCGGCAGCCCGAACGCGAGCCGCGTCACCTTCGCGCCGGTACCGCGCAGCAGCTCCACCGCGTAACCCGCGGTAGCGTCGCCGTCCATGTCGGTCGACACCGCCAGCAGCACCTCCTCCACCCCTTCGCGCACCACGCGGTCGCACAGCTCGGCGAAGCGCAGCCTGTCCGGACCCATCCGCCGCGCCGGCGAAAGCTTGCCGCCGAGCGAGTGGTAGCGCCCGCGGAACGCGCCCGACGCCTCCAGCGAGACGATGTCGGCCGGCTCCTCGACGACGCAGATGCTGCGTCCGTCGCGAGTCTCGTCGGTGCAGAGCGCGCACGGGTCAACGCCGGCCTCGGTGAAGCCGCCGCAGCGCGAGCAGCAGCGCACCTGCGAGTCGGCGGCGGCGAGCGCGGCGGAAAGCGGGCGCAGCAGACGCTCCTTCTCGCGCACGAGCGCCAACGCCGCGCGCTGGGCGCTGCGGCGTCCGAACCCCGGCAGCCGGGCGAGGCACTTCTCCAGCTCGGCGACGGACCCGGTCACTTGCCGAAAAGCCCGCCGGCTCCCTGGATCTGCTTCATCACCATCTGCTGGGTCGCCTCGCGCACCCGCTTGAGCGCGCCGTTGACGGTGTTGAAGAGCATCGTCTCGAAACGCTGCGGCTTGCCCTTCACGACCTCCTCGTACGCCTCCGGCGCGATCGCGATGCGCTCGATCGTCATGTCGCCCTTGGCGACGACGGTGATGCCGCCGTTGGAGTACTCGGCGGATATCTTCTTGACTTCGGCCTCGATGCGCTTGGACTCCGCGCGCATCTGCATGGCCTCCTTGATCTGGTCGAACATTCCCATGGTTGGTTAGGTGGTTTGGTGGTTAGGCTTGTCCTCCGTAGCGCATAGCGCGCAGGAGGATGGTTTAGTGGTTGAGTTGTTTGCCGGAAAGGTCCTCGTAAGCCTTGATGTAGATCTCGCGGGTCTTGGCGACCACGTCGTCCGGCAGCTCCGGGCCCGGCGGCTGGTGGTTGAAGTGGATCGAATCCAGCCAGTCGCGCACGTACTGCTTGTCGAGCGACGGCGGGTTGGAGCCCACCTTGTAGCTCGCCTTCGGCCAGAAGCGGCTGGAGTCGGGCGTCAGCACCTCGTCCGCCAGGATCAGCGAGCCGTCGGGCTCGATGCCGAACTCGAACTTGGTGTCGGCGATGATGATGCCGCGCTCGGCGGCGTAGTCGGCCGCCTTCGAGTAGAGCGCCACCGTCGCGTCGCGCAGCTTCGCCGCGGTCTCGGCGCCCACCAGCTCGGCGGTGCGAGCGAAGCTGATCGCCTCGTCGTGGTCGCCGATCGCCGCCTTGGTGGTCGGGGTGAACAGCACCTCGTCGAGCTTCGAGGCGTTCTGGTAGCCCGCGCGCAGGCACTCTCCGTTGACGGTGCCGGACTTCTGATACTCCTTCCAGCCGGAGCCGGTGAGGTAGCCGCGGGCGATGCACTCGACCTCGACCATCTTCACCTTCCTCACCAGCATCGAGCGGCCGCGCAGGTGCTCGGCGTAGGGACGGAGGACGGCGGGGTACTTCTCGACGTCGGCGGTTATGAGGTGGTTGTTCACCCCGAAGAACTCCAGCCAGAAGAGCGAGAGGAGGTTGAGCACCTTGCCCTTCCCGGGCACGCCGCAGGGAAGAATCACGTCGAAGGCGCTGATGCGGTCGGTCACCACCATCAGCAGCGAGTCCCCGAGGTCGAAGACGTCGCGCACCTTGCCGCTCTTCCGCGGCAATTCCGTTATCTGGCACTCCAGGAGCGCCTGGTTCTTGTCGTATTTCATGGTTGCGTGGATTATAGCATATTTCGCGCGGCTCTGCACGGCCGGCCCCGGGAAAATTACGGCCAACGCATTAAAAACCGATTCTTCCCCTTCGGGGCCCCTGAATCGTTTTTTAACGTGTTGGAAGTGTTTCAGCAGTCGTATCCCCCGACGAGCGAAGCGAGGAGTCGCCGAAGGCGATGTCAACCAGGGGTGCAGCCAGCGACCAGCGGCCAATCCGAATGGTCGTGGCGCGTTTTGATGCGTTCGAGCCGCGATTCAAGGACATTCCATCGGCCGCGCCCGTTCTTC
>SFPL01000098.1 GCA_004551905.1 Lentisphaeraceae bacterium | reverse complement strand
TCTGTCCCCGTCGGCATCCCGTCGGGTGGCTTGTCATGCCTTGAACAGGCTGTGCGGCAGGGTCTCGTCGCGCAAAACCGCTTACAAATGTCCACGGCGGCTCGGCGCAGCCGAGACGACGGGGGTATTTGTAATCCGTGAAAGTTGCTGGGTGCCCTTGACTAACAGGCGAAATTTTTGCTATAATTCGTGTCGATGTTCAGATTAGCGAGAAAGCCGCTCCTGGCGATTGTTCCGCTGTGCATGTGCGCAGTCGGTTGCACCAGCATTTGCGACGCCTTTTCTCGCGTGTTTTCCCACGAGGAGACCGTTGACACGCAGGTGGTGGCGCAGTGGTGGGACGGGCCTCGCATCCGCCCTGGGATCGCGCTGATCATCCAGGTCGGTACCCCGGCCTCGCCGCCGACCACGATGAACGTCCTCGTAGACCAGAACGGCGAGATCACGATGCCGCTGCTGCTGCAGGAGCCGGTGGCGTGCGACGGCCTCACCCTGGAGGTGCTGAAGAAGAAGCTCGTGAAGGAGTATTCCCGCTACTACCGCCAGCCGCAGGTGACGGTTACTTTCGCGCCCTACGACGGCCACGGCGTGAGCCCCTGGGGAACGGTGACGGTGCTGGGCGAGGTCGGCTCGCCGGGCCCGGTGAACATCCCCTCTACGATGGACCTGCCGGTCACCAAGGTGCTGCAGATGGCGGGCGGGCTCAAGCCCTACGCCGACCGCTCGAAAATCTGCGTCACGCGCTGCGACCGCGACGGCCGGCAGAATCGCACCTACGTGGACCTGAAGGAAATCGGCAAGGACGGTCGGCCCGACAAGGACATGCTCCTCAGGGCGGGCGACGTCGTCTGGGTGCCGGAGACTTGGTACTGACTTGAAACAACTTAAGGAAGTTAAGGAGGACTAGGACATGGAAATGAGCAGGACGAAGGTTTGCCTCGCCGCGCTGGCGGCGGTGTCGATGTGCGTGGCCTTTGCCGCTGATGGCGGCAAGACCGCTTCCCTCGCCGAGGCGAGGGGCGGAATCGGGGAGGCGATCTCCAGCCCCTCGGCGATGGAGTCCGCGATGAAATCGCTCTCCGCGGCCGACCAGGTGGCCTTTCTCGGCGAGGTCAACGCGGCAATAGCGAAGCGCCAGGCCTCGAAGGAGGAGAAGACGGCGATGTTCCTCATGGCCAACTCGGCCGCGCTCAAGGCGGCGAAGGGCGGCAAGGGCGACATGAAGGCCCTGCTCGCCGAGGTCTGCGCCTCCGCCTCGGTGCTCTCGCTCACGGCGATCAACGAGAAGTTCGCCGAAAACCTCTTCAACCGCGCGGCTGATCCCGGCAAGACCTACACCGACGAACAGTACACCGACATCGCCGTCAAGGCCCTCAAGGCGATCGTCCGCCGCTGCGACTCTGCCGACAGCTCCTCGGTGCGTTGCGCGTTCGGCCTCTTGATGCTGGTGCGCGCCTCCAACGGTACGCCCGCCACGCTCACCGACCGGCTGCTGCAGGAGCTGCCGGAGGAGGACCGCAAGGCGGCGCAGGAGGAGTGGATCCCGGCGGCGCTCGGGCGCGACGGTCGCGAGAAGTCCTACGAGCCGATGCTTTCCGCGGCCGAGGCGGAGGCTGAGCCCAACCTCGAGGTTGTCATCAAGATCTACGGGCAACAGCAGATCGATTCGCTCCTCGGCGACATTGTCGCGGGCACCCAGACGATGCAGGCGCTGATCGCGGAGCCGACGATGCAGACGCCGATCGACGCAAGCACGGGCACTGGCGGCGACGGGCCTAGCGTGCCGTCCCCGACGCCCACTCCGCCCGTCCCGCCCACTCCGCCGTACCAGTCTCAGGTTCCGTGAGTGGAAGAAGGCCTATTTCAACTACAACGTCAGGTTAAAGCAATATGAACATCAGCACAAAGCATGGAATGGCGCTTGCCGCAGCCCTCGCCGCTGCCGTGTCTGCGCAGGCCGAGTTGATGGACCGCCCCGAGGGGATCAGGATTGGTCAGCGGCTCACCATCAAGCCGTACGTTGCGTTCTCCGCCACCTATGACAGCAACGTCGGCGGCAACAAGGACGCTGAAGATGACGTTATCTTGACGGTCAACCCTGGCTTCACGCTTGATTACACGGCCGAGAGCTGGTACTTGAAGGGGACCGGCAACTATTCCTACAACGGCTACCTCCGCGGCGGCCACGCCAACGAGTACAGCTACCACAACTACGGCGAGTCGGTCCTCTTCGGGTGGAACTCGGCGCCGAAGAGCGAGAAGGGGTGGTCGCTCATGCTCAACCAGAGTTTCATCCTGATGAACTCTCTCAACGACGTCACCCTGAGCGACGGCAGCAGCTACGGACGCGATACGCGCGAATTCAGGTTCGGCGGCTCGCTCGAGCACCGCTTCACCGAGCGCCTCCACGCCGACGTCAGCGCTAGCTACTACTGGCTCGACTACGACAACTCCAGCCAGAAGAACTCGCTCTATGGCTGGTCTCGCTGGCTGGTTGGCGGCGAAATCGGCTACGCGGCGTCGAAGTGGTTCGACATCCTCGTCAGCGCCAACTACTCCAACTACAGGCAGGACAACTCGTCCAACAGCTACTACGACCTCAGCGGCTACGGCAGCAACCTTTCCAACGACTCCGAGAGCTGGTCGCTTATGGCCGGCTTCGGCTCGTTTGCCACCGATCGCATCTCCTACCGCCTGCTCGTTGGCTGGAACCACTTCGAGTACGCCGGCCGCAGGAGCACGACCGACGCGATGACATACTCCGCCTCTGGCCGCTGGCTGATCGGCGAGACCTGGAACATGATGCTCCTCGCGACATGCCACTACCAGCCGTCCGAGCGCGAGTACGGCAGCTCCCAGCGCACCGACTCGCTGAGCTGGGGCATTGCGAAGTCGCTCGTCCGCGGAAAGGCGAACGCAACCTTCGACATCTGCTACCGCCACGAGGGCCACGACTACTCGATGCTCAACACCCAGAACTACGACCTCGACACGCTCACCTTCCGTCTGGGGCTGAACTACACCTTAAACCGCTACCTGGCGCTCTTCGGCCGCGCCGAGTACCGTCGGTCCTTCGACGATGGGAAGGGCAAGTCGTCCGCCGACTACGACTACGACCGCTTCCGCGCCTCGCTCGGCTTCCGCCTGACATACTGACGTGCAGAAACTGATAGCCAAGTATGGGCTTGCGGCGCATCTGGCCCTGTTGGCCGTCGCGCCGCAGTTCTTTTCGCTGTCCGCGGCAGTCTGGCTCGCGGCGCTGACCGCGTGCTGGCTCTTTCTGGAGCCGTCCCGGCTGGGGCAGGAGAGCCTTTCCGCCGCGCGCCAGCGGGTGCTCCGCTCGGTGCTGTCCGACCCGCTGTTCTGGATAATGCTGCTGTTGACGCTGGTGGCGGCGGTCCGGATGGCGAACGGCGGCGTCGGCCAGTGGTACGACGCCGAGAGCGGGGAGTGGGTCATGCGCGGGGCCGCCGTGGGTTCGCTGCCAGGCAGCGTGGATGGCGGAGGGCGCATGGAGTTCGCAGCCTGTCTGGTAATCCTGGTGGTGCTCCAGGGCTGCCGCCACGCCCTTGGTCGAGGCGCGAGGTGCGCGTTCCTGCTTGGGTTCTCCGCCATCTCCGGCGTCGCCGCGGCGGCTGAATGCGTCAGGGCCGGCATGGGCGACCGGGCGGTCCTTGCGGCGATGGACTGCTCCTTCTCAAACCCGTCCTATTCCGGGGTGTACTACGGCATCGCGCTGCTTGCCGGCATTTCCGCCTTCTCCGCCGGCCTGCAGCGCGGGTGGTACCGTAGCCTCTTCCTCTTCGTCTTCGCCGTCGCGGGCAACGCCGCCGGGCTCTTCGCGTTCTCGCCGGCGGTGGTGACGCTGGTATTCGTCTCCGCCGCCTTCCTGCTGGTGGTATACTCGGCGGCGTGGAACTACGTGACCAGCAACTCCGGCGAGGCGCTCGTCTTCCTGATAGGCGTCGTCGGGTTCCTGATGGTGGCTGCAGGTCTCGTGTTGGCCGCGGTCCCGTCCGGCGGCATCGCGGCGAAGCTGGCTCCTTTTTTCGGCGAGGCAGGTTTCTTGCCAAAGGACTTCTTCCCAGTCCACGATCTCCTCTCGCGCCTTTCGCTGGACATGTGGAGCGTGCATCCGTGGCTGGGCGCGGGGCTCGGTTCGTTTGCCGACGGCGTGCGCTTCATCGCCTCCTCCGAGGACCTGGCGGCGATCCCCGCCCAGCAGAGTGCGCCTTTCGGGCTCCACTGGCTGGTGCTGGCGGAGCGCGGCTCGATCGGCGCGTTCCTCATCCTCGCGCCGCTCGCTGTGCTGGCGGCGTCGTACGTCCGCCGAGCGGTCTCCGGCGTTGCGGCCGGTTTCCCGCCGCCTTCGTGCTTTGCGGGGTTCCTGGTCCTGCCGGCGGCGGTGCTTGAGTCTCTTGCCGGCGTGTCGCTGCTCGCCCCGGGGGCGATGACTGCGTTCATGCTGCTCTTCTCGGTCGCCGCTAGTTCGTTTGCAAAGGTGAAGTCCAATGTCTGACAAGATACTCTACTACGGGAACACCGGCTCGTCGCCGCTCTACTACGGGTCTTCCGGGTCGGTCCCGATGGGCGGCGGATCCCCCGTCTACTACCACTCAGGGTCCTACGGCGCGTACGGCTCCTACGGCGCATACGGCTCCTACGGCGCATACGGCTCCTACGGAGCTAACGGCGGGGTGGACGGGGAAGAAGGCTCGATCATCGGCTCGCTTTCGCTCGGGCGCATGCTCCGCGTCGTGTCGCAGCGCTGGCTCTCGGTGTTCGTGTTCATCCTCGTCGGCGCGATCATCGCCTTCGCCGTCTACCGCATATCGCCCACCGTCTACGAGGCGAGGAGCGAGTTCTCCATCGACCTGCGGCGCACCTCCGGGCGCACCGGCACCGCGCTCGACCAGGCGTCGCCGGACTACGGCAGCAGCTACGAGGAGATCTTCAACACCCGACTTCCGGACTGGCGCTCCGGCCGGATCGTCTCGATGATCCTCAAGCAGTACCGCGCCGACAATCCGTCCTCCACCGTGACGGACGAGGAGCTGATGACCACCCTCGGCTCCACCCGCATCGACATCGTTCGGCGCTCGCGCCTGATCGCCATAACCATCCGTGCCGGGTCGCCCCGCCTCTGCGCCGCTCTCGCCAACGCCTACGCCAAGTCGATCGACAAGTTCACCGAGGAGGAGAACAAGGTCCGCTGCGACAAGGCCGTATCGCAGATCCACCAGAACGTGGAGAAGCAGCGGCGGATGGTGGACAAGATCGCGAAGGACCTTCTCGACTTCCGCACCGCGAACAAGGTCGACAACCTGCGCTCCACCCGCGACACCGTGCAGCAGTCGCTGCAGAAGGCGACGAGCGACATCCTCACCCTCGAGACCGAGAAGACCCAGCTCACCGAATGGGAGAAGATGCTCGCCCAGGTGCAGAAGGACCCCACCACCTACGGCAGCCTCGCGGTCAACGTGCCGCGCGCGCAGGAGATCGCCACCGAGTTTAAGGGCTACCAGGACGCCGAGAACGACTACCAGAAGCTCCTCTTCACCTACACCGAGAACCACCCCGAGGTGTTGGAGAAGAAGAAGGCCGCTGAGCTCTCCCGCCAGCGCTTCCTCGACGCCGCCGCGCGTGCGCTGCTGACCGGCCGCTCGACCCTCCAGGTGGTCAAGAACCAGCTCGCCAACCTTTCGGCGCGGCAGGACGAGCTCCGCAACGAGCTCGCCAACATCGAGCAGCGCATCGTGCTGGCGGAGTCCGGCCTCGGCCAGCTGGAGGCCGACTTCGGGGTCCAGAACCGCCTCCTTGAGGGGCTGCTGCTCGACGAGAACAAGGCCCGCATCGAGGCGGAGTCCAACAACGAGATCGTGCGCGTGGGAAGCCCAGCCGGCGAGCCTGACAAGCCCATCCTCCCCGATCCGCTGATCATCTTCGGCGCCGGCGCGTTCCTTTCCATCACGCTCGGTCTTCTCTTCGTGCTGGTGATGGACAACCTCGAGGACACGGTCATCAACCTCTCCGACATCGAGGGCCGCCTCGCGCTCAAGGTGCTCGCGGTTCTTCCGCATGTCCGCCGCAAGAAACGCGAGCAGGTGGCAAGGTTCCTGATCGAGGACCGATACTCCCAGTTCTCGGAGTCGGTGGCGGGCTTCAGGAACCTCCTCGACTCGCCGCGCTACGAGGCGCTCTCGCACTGCATGCTCGTGATCTCCACCCAGCCCGGCGAGGGCAAGACCATCACCTCCACCTCGCTTGCAATCACCCACGCCCAGGCCGGCCGGCGCACGCTGCACGTCGACTTCGACATGCGCCGCCCGCGGCTTGCGCGCGTGTGGGGCCTCGAGCTCGACGAGTCCAACAGCTTCTCCCACGTGCTCCAGCGCTCTGAGAACACGATGCCGGACTTCGCCTCGATTGCGCACAAGACCGACGTCAAGAACCTCGACGTCATCGCCTCGGCGCCGCCGAACGGCATCTCGCCGGCGACGATCTTCGGCTCCTCGGTCATCGCCAAGTTCTTCGACTGGGCGCGCGAGAACTACGACCGCGTGATCGTCGACTCCCCGCCCTACGGGCTCGTCGGCGACGTAGTCTCGCTCGCGGTGATGGTCGACTCCGTCATCATCATGTGCTGCCCCGACCGCACCCACTTCAAGCCGATCCAGTACTGCGCGCGCGGCCTCACCGAGGCCGGCGCCAACATCCTCGGCGTGGTGGTGAACGACGTGGAGGTGGCCTCCGCCGCCGCGTTCACCCCCGGCGGCAAGCATAGCAGCCGCTACGGCTATGGCTATGGCTATGGGTATGGATACGGCCGCAACGAGAAGTCCGAGGACGGATCGGCGGAGAACGAGGGAGAGACCAGTGAGTTCAACGACGAGGAGTAGGCGCTGCATCGTCACCGGCGGATGCGGGTTCATCGGCTCGGCGCTGGTGCGCCACCTCTGCCGCGAAGGGCGCGAGGTGCTGGTGGTGGACAAGCTCACCTACGCCGGCTGCGTCGATTCGCTCCGCGAGGCGGAAGGGCGCTACACCCTGCTCGTGAAGGACATCTGCGACGAGCGGGCGATGGCCGCGGCGTTCCGCGAATTTAGGCCCGACACCGTCTTCCACCTCGCCGCCGAGAGCCACGTCGACCGCTCTATCGACGGCCCTGGCGAGTTCGTGCGCACCAATGTCCTCGGCACCGCGACGCTCCTCCAGGCCGCGCTCGGCTGGTGGAGGGAGCACCCGTCGTTCGTCTTCCAGCACATCTCCACCGACGAGGTGTACGGCTCGCTCGGCGCGGAGGGGTTCTTCTCCGAGTCGACCCCCTACTCGCCGCACTCGCCATACTCCGCCTCGAAGGCCGCGAGCGACCACCTGGTGCGCGCCTGGCACGACACCTACGGGCTCCCGATACGCATCACCAACTGCTCCAACAACTACGGTCCCTACCACTTCCCCGAGAAGCTGGTGCCGCTCGTCATCCTCAACTGCCTCGAGGGGAAGCCCGTGCCAGTCTACGGCTCCGGCGCCAACGTGCGCGACTGGCTCTACGTCGACGACCACGTCAAGGCCCTTTGCCTCGTGAACGAGCGCGGGCGGGACGGCGAGACCTACAACGTCGGCGGCCACAACGAGCGCACCAACCTCCAGGTGGTGGAGGCCATCTGCGCGATCCTTGACGAGCTCTGCCCCCGCGCCGACGGCAGCTCATACTCCTCGCTCATAACCCACGTCGCCGATCGACCCGGGCACGACCTTCGCTACGCGATCGACCCATCGAAGCTGATGAACGAGCTTGGCTGGCGCCCAGAGGAGCGCTTCGACTCCGGCATCCGCCGGACCGTCGAGTGGTATCTCGCCAACGACTGGTGGTGGCGTCCGCTCCGCGAAGGCCGCTACGGCGGCGAGCGCCTTGGACGGGCATAGATGTATTTCAAAAACAAAAAGGAGAATCCAATGAAACTGAATGCGCTTGTCGCCGCGACGATGTCGCTGGCGGCGCTTGTCTCGTGTACCACGGCCCCCGACGCGCAGCAGAAGGCTGCCGCGTCCACCGCGCCCGCCGCCGCAAAGGTGGTCAGGATCGACCCCTCGTGGAAGGCGATCCGCGACATCTCGGCCTCCACCTGCGCGCCGTTCGTGGGCTACGCCGGCTCGCTCGAAGGCGACGACTGCAAGACCTACTTCGAAACCGACCGCGAGGCGACGGCCAGGGCGTTCCGCCTTGCGGGCGCGCGGTTCGTCCGCCAGTGGGACGCGGTCTGCCACTGGCAGCTCGGCGCCGGCGCCACGGCGCAGCGCGTGGTTCCGAAGGAGAGGGACGGCCGCTTCAAGCTCGGTAGCGCCGGGGATTCCACCGACATGAAGAACGTGTTCTCCTTCTACAAGGAGTATGGGATCAAGGTGATGCTGACCCTGGAGAACTATTCGGTGTACACCAACGCCTACGCGCTCGGCGACATCGATTTCAAGTCCTACACGCGCATGGCGGACAAGTCCGAGGTGTTCGGGAGGTCGAGCGACATCAAGTGGGTGAAGAAGGTGATCTGCGACTACGTGCGCTGGATCGTCGAGAACGGCTTCACCGGCGTCGTGGCCGGGCTCGAGCTCGGCAACGAGCCGTATGGGCAGCTCGTCAACAACGCGCCGGTATACGCCGAGCGCTGGACGCCGATCGTCAATGAGATCAAGGAGATATGGCCAAAGGCGCCGATCGGCATCGCGATCGGCGAGTACTTCGAGAACGACCCCGACGTCAAGGCCATCCGCGACCGCGCGCTGGGGTCCACCCCGCTTAGGCGCACGACCTACTTCTCGGCCGGCGAATTCAACCGCTGGAGCGCGCGCTACATCGTGGCGATGTCCAACTGCCTCCACAACATCGACCACGTGATCTACCACACCTACGGCGCCGAGCGCCCGTTCTCCGCCACCTACGACGGGCTGGTGCGCTACCGCAACTTCAACCGCGCCTTCCCCGAGCTCGCCGGCAAGAAGATGTGGATTACCGAGTGGCGCGACCGGTCGGACGAGGACAACTGGTCGCACCAGCGCTTCCGCGAGACCCTGAACAAGACCGGCTACATGATGATGATGGCCGCGCAGCCGGACATCGACGGAATGAACCTCCACCAGTTCACCTCGCTTTCCGGCGCCTTCCACGCCGCGATCAAGGGCAGGTCCAACGGCGACGGCACCTGGGGCGACGGCACCTGGGCCTGCCACTGGGACGGCGCCTGCAGCTGGCGGACGAACTTCGACGACATCCACAAGACCTATCTCGAGCCCGGCATGATGGGTCCGGCGATGCGCCTGATGGCGGAGTCGTTCCGGCGCGAACCGCTCGTCATCGACTTCGGCAGCGAGAAGTACGGCGCGTATTCGGAAGGATGCTCCAACGCCGTCTACTCCTGCTCCGACTACTACGCTGATTTCGCCCTGCGCTTCCGCCGCGAGCTCAGGAGCGGCAGGCGCTGGGACGATATCAAGCCCGCCGGCGACGACTGCGAGTACATCGTCACCGTCAACGCAAGGCGCTCCTATATGACCTTCCTAGCCGTCAACTACAAGAACGTGGAAACCCGCTTTGAGCTGCGCCTGCCGCCGGGCTGGAAGGTGCTGGCCCACGAATACCGCGTCTACGACTGCCCCGAGCGCTTCCTCGACCTGCACGAGGTGCCAGGCGAGCCTCCGTTCACGCGCCGCTACGGCTATCAGACCTTCAATCCCTATTTCGACGAGCGGGTTGTCGCCGGTCCGGTCGTCCTCGAGATACCCGCCAACTCGGTGACTGCGGTGCATATCCCGATCGCCAAGAGCAATTCCGACAGCGCGATGAGGGACGAGATCCTCCGCGAGAACCTTCTCGGCCGCAGTGTCGGCGCCCAGACCGCCGCGTTCCGGCAGGACCGCCGCGTCCTCGACGCCTTCGGCGGTCCCGCAATGAAGAAAGACGCAGTCTTCCCGCTGGGCGAGGCCGCGCGGCAGTTCTACGCCGCCGCCGCCATGCGCGCCGTTGAGCAGGGCAAGCTCGACAGGGTCGACCCGGGGGCCTCCGCCACGGAACTGTCCGCAGTGGTCGCGAAGGCGTTCGCCAAGCCGGTCGGCGAGGCGCTGCTCGAGGAAGTGCTGCTGCCCGCCGGCGTCACCAACTGCGTCTTCTACTCCGATGCCGACGGCGAGATCCTCGCCTCCGCCCGCGGATTCGCCCTCTTCAACAGCCGGCTCTTCGGCTTCAAGCCCGGCAAGAAGGCGGTGTCGGCGCTCGTCAGCCCCGAGACGCTCGAGAAGGGGATTGCCGACGGACTGGTGTCCGTCGAGGGCGAGGTTGGCGACGTCGCCTGGGCCTGCGACCGCGGAAGCCGCTCCTCGTTCGCGTTCGTAGCCAAGGCAGGCGACGCGGCGTCGCGCCGGCATCTCCTTGAATACGCGCTGCAGCTCTGCGGAGCAAAGCCCACGTTCGCCCCTAAGAGCGAGTTCGAGGGCCTGCCGGCGTCGCGTCGGTAGCCGGGAGGCTTCCAGGTGCTCCTTGCCGTCATCGCGCTTCTCGCCCTCACCCGCGCCGAACTGGTGGCGCGGATGAAGGCGCCGGTGCTGACGATGACCGAGGGCCTGGTGAAGGTATACGCGGACTGCCCCGAGGACATGCGCCGCGACTACCAGATGCCGGTCGCGCGCTTCGCCGCCGACGTCTGCGAGACGCTCTACCGCGGCGCCGGGGAGCGCCCGCGCCGCTTCGCGGCCCCCGGCATCGTCATCCACATCGGCTCGGTGCGCACCAACCTGACCGAGGTGATGGCGCAGGTGGAGACGAACGCGGAGCGGGTGGTCACGCGGATCTACGCGAAGAGCCCGGAATACGTCGACCAGGAGCGGCTCCGGCTCGAGATAACCAAGGCGTTCGGCCGCGCTGTGCTCGGACGCGAACTGTCCGACCGCGACGCCGTCGAGGCCCTCGTCGCCGCCGACCCGAAGGTGCGCGTCAGGGAGCGCCGCCGCAAGCTCGAGGAGTGGCTGCGCGGCGAGGGCGGACACGACGACGAGGAGGCGCTCGCGCTGATGCGCAAGGTACTGGAGCCGGGCGTCGCCAGCGAGCGCGACGTCCTCGTCTTCGCTTCGCGGCTCCAGCTCTACCCCGAGACGCTTGACCGTCCGTTCGTCGGCGGCCGCACCTCGCTCTCGTTCCGCGAGGCGATCGATGCGGCGGGCAAGGACCCGCGGGTGCGGCTCGCGGCCTACCTCAAGTCGAACGAGCTCGCGGTCTTCGGCGGCGGCCGCGGCGAGGATCTCGCCCGCGCTGCCGAGGCCTACACGCTCTTCCTGCGCGAACTGGTCCGCGGCAAGATGCCCAAGCCCGACCTCTCGGCCATGCTCGACCGTGCCGAGGGACTCCTCCGCAGCGTCTTCCGTGGCGGCAAATGACATGAAAATGCAGTGGTGCGCCACGGATTACAAATCCCTAATTCTTCGCACAGGTAGGCCGTAGGAGGCGACCTTTGTCCACAGGGCCGGGATGGCGTCGCGCCATCCCGGCCCGTCCTGCATATTTTGACTTTTTTGCAGATTCCCCCTTGACTTTTG
>SFPL01000097.1 GCA_004551905.1 Lentisphaeraceae bacterium | reverse complement strand
TGTCCCCGTCGGCATCCCGTCGGGTGGCTTGTCATGCCTTGAACAGGCTGTGCGGCAGGGTCTCGTCGCGCAAAACCGCTTACAAATGTCCACGGCGGCTCGGCGCAGCCGAGACGACGGGGGTATTTGTAATCCGTGCTCAGGGCCTTGGCCACTTGCCGACCGGGGATAAATATAGTATACTTCACAATAATAAGCGGGCATAAGCTCCGGCTGGCGGCTATTTCGAACGTTTCGCCGCGTTCCGGCATTTATGTCTGCAGGGATTCAATGGAGAAAAGCATGAAAAAGACGATGATTATGACGGCGCTCGCCGCGCTGTCCGCAACTCTCTGCGCCGAAACGCCGGCCGAGCTCGAGAAGACCTTCGACGAGGCGATCAAGAGCGGTCGCCCGCTCACCGCCGAGCGCATGTTCACCCAGCTGCTCGACAAGGGCGCCAAGCTCGCGCCGATCCGCTACTACCAGGCGGCGGAGGTGTCGAGCGAGCTCGGCAAGTTGGACGACCGCGTCACCCGCCTCTCCCACTTCCTCAAGGAGGAGCAGAAGTGGACGCCCGAGGTCGAGCATGCGGCGTGGCTGCTGAGCAAGTCGGCCAATGCCGACGCGTTTGTGCGCATCGCCGCGAACAAGCCGGTTCCGTCCGCGCTGTACGGCAACGGCCTCTCGCTGCTCGATCGCTACAACCGCGAGAAGCGTGCCGCCGACCTCAAGAAGGTGGCCGAGGCGATGCTGGCGGCTTTCCCAGAGCCGGACCGGCGCAACGCGATCTTCGGGCGCGTCTGCGACATGGCGCTCGCCAACGTGCCCGGCTTCACGGCGGCCGACGCCCGCGTGCTCGTCGAAAAGTACCCGAGCGCCAACATGAGCTCCCTGCTGCGGCTCTTCCACTCCCGACGCGACGATTTCCCGCCCATCTGGCGGCTGCGGTTATGCGCGAAGGCGAAGGTACTCCTCGACCCCGACTCGTTCGACTGGATCATCCAGGCCGCAAGCAGCAAGGACGATGCGGTGCTCGACGAGCTCGTGAAGGGCTGCCGCGAGCTCGATAAGATTGCCTGCGACGGCGAGCACCCCCGCCAGGCCGCGGCGCTTTTGCAGATCCGTGGGCTGCTCAAGGACCGCTACTACGGCAAGGACAAGGCCGTCGAGGCGTCGGCCGACATCCTCGCGCGGTTCGAGGCCATCGTCAACGGCAAGGTGAAGCTGTCGGAGGACAATGAGCGCCACCTCGCCGCCTTTTGCTCCAACGATGGGCGGCTGACCGCGGCCGACGCGGTGAAGCTGCGCAACAAGTACCCGTCCATCGTCCACCCCCACTACATGAACCAGTTCGGTCTCTCCGCCGAGTGCCGCGCGGCGAAGTCGTCCAAGCCGTTCAAGGACTTCATGGCGAAGTACCCCAAGCACTTGCACGCCGAAGCGCGCTACTATATGCTGCGGGAGCTCGCGCAGGTGAAGGACGTCGCCGAGGTGAAGGTCGGCTTCGAGGAGCGGCTCTTCAGGCTGAACAACTGGGGCGTCGACTTCAACTACATCGCCGTGTCGCTCGCGGAGACGGGCCTTCCCGACAAGGACATGGCCGCCTACCTCGCGGCGCTGTACAAGCGCACCGGGTCGCACGACTTCTGGAACTGGTTCCAGCGCGAGAACTGGTCCGGGCGGGGCGTCTCCGCCTTCACCGGCGAGGCGGTGTCGGCGTTCAGGAAGACGATTGCCGGCAATGTCGCGCCGGGGGAGCGGATTTTCGCGATCGCGCGGGAGATGAACCGCCTCAGCCGCGTCGGCGACAATGCCGCGCCGGCGCGCGCGCACGAGCTCTTCGCCGAGGCCTGCAAGCTCTTCCCCGGCAAATATCCCAACTTCGACCGCTGGGACAACCAGATCTTCGAGGCCATCCTGTCGAAGTACATGAACGACCTCTGCGTGTACAACCGCGAGTCCGCGGTCGTCTGTGCGAAGGCGCTGGCCGGCAAGCTCGACCCCAAGCATAAGTCGTCTTGGGGCGCTGGGATCAACAGCAGCATGGTCTGGCGTATGCGCGACGACCACGCCGCCATGAGCGAGCTGGCGTTCGCCAGGGTCAAGGCGACCGGCGACATGGACTATCTCAACGGGGTTTACTTCCCGCAGACGCTCGACAAGCTGCCGCTTGACTCCGGTTTGGTGGCGAACAGCGGCGACAAGCCGCTTCTGGTGGTGGATATGAACTGGAACATCGGCGATGCTGACCGGCGCCGCATCACGCCGGAGCTGGCGGCCCAGCTGCTAACGGTCGGCATGCCCAAGCGCGACTGGGCCGGCGCCGCAGAGGACTTGAGCACGCGCTTCTTCATGTACGCCACGTCGGTGGCGAGGACCAATCCCAAGCTCTTCGAGAAGTTTCCGTTCGCGGAGCTTGCCGCCAAGATCATCGACGGCAAGGGCGTTTCCGACAACCTCAAGCGGCGTTTCCTTGTCTTCGCCGCGGCCGTGGGCAGGGGGCAGGAGTTCCTGGACCGCTACGTCAAGTCGATCGCCGGCGCCGAGGCGCCGATCAGGGTGTCGATCCTGAGCGCGCTTCTCGACGACGCCGACATCACGCCGTTTCAGTCCGAGTCGCGCAAGACCGATGTCTTCGGCGACCTGCTCGCGAAAGAGTACATACCGGCGCTCAAGTCCGTGCCAGACTGCGCCGCGCCGCGCGTCGACTTCGGCTATTACGGCTCGATCGTCCGCAGGTTCTGGGACTGGCGCAAGCTCGATACGTCCAAGGCCCGGCCCGACTACGCGAGCACCTTGGCGGCGGTCACCGAATGCGTGCGGCTCAAGAACGCTGGCGCTGCCGGCTGGGAGGACCGCGACCGCGCGGTCGGGGGCAGCTTCTACAACAGCGCCTACCGGACGGCGCTGAACGCGACTAACGCGGTGGCGCTCGCGGCCGTCGCCCGCACCGCCGGCCAGTTCGGCAACAGCTACTGGGAGGGGCGCGAGAAGGTGACCAGAACGCTCAAGGAGACGCGCGCGGCCGAGCTCTGGGAGCCGCTCTACCTGTTCATCAGCACCCTGAACGAGCAGGACCGCAACGTCAACATGCTCATCGCCGAGTGCCGCGCCGAGACCTCGAAGCGGCTGCCGGGCGTCTACCCGGTCTCCGAGCGAGATCCGCTCTACCCGCTCTACATGGCGGCGGACGAGCTCGCGAAGAACAATGTCGAGAAGGCGACCTCGCTGCTGATGAAGAACCTCACCCCCTTCGAGCGCGACGCGAACAAGCTGCCGCCGGACTTCACGGCCTGGGCGGTGGACCAGATGCGCCTCGTGCGCGGCAAAAACGACGAACTGCTCGTCAAGGCGCGTTCGCTCACCGTGCGCCTGCTGGAAGACGAGTCGCGCATTCCCGCCGAGCTGGCGGCGTCGCTCCTGCTGACACGCGCCGAGTGCTACCGCGACCAGCAGAACTTCGAGGCCGCCAAGCTCGAGTACCAGACCATCCGCAACAACTCGGCCTACTCGAAGACCAAGTCGGCGCGCCGGGCGATGTTCCGTTCAGTGGATCTGATGATCGACACCGGCAACGCCTCCGGGGTCGAGGCGACCCTCGAGTACTGGCTTTCGCAGCCTGACATTGAGATCCAGGCCCAGGCCCACTACTTCCTCGCGCGCATTGCCTTCGACCGCAAGGACTACGACGAGTGCCGCAAGCAGCTGAAGGAGGTGTTCTCGATCGACTTCACCCATACCGACGGTCGCTTCCTGGAGGGACGCTGGAAGCTCGCGACCGGCAACGAGGTCGACGACACCGACGTTCTCATCGGCAGTCTCTCCGACCGCACGATGATCCGTCCCGGGCAGCAGCTGGCGATCACGGTGCAGGACCGCAACCTCTCCGTCGCCGGCGGCGGCGCGTCGATTCCGGTGGTGATCACCACCCGGCCTGGCGGCGACCGGGAGAGGATCTACCTCTACCCCACCCCGCGCGACCCCACGCTCTTCCGCGGCGTCATCGACGTGAAGCTCGGCGAGGCGGCGGTCTCGAACCTGACGCTCGAGGTGACCGGCGACGACACTGCGACGTACATGATCGAGCCCGAGTACCTGAAGGCGCGCGGTCTGCCGCTCACCGAGTCGAAGGCGCTCAGGGTGGTGGACGACGCGAGGCTCGCGATCGGCGCGGGCTCGCCGCGCGCCGAGGAGGGAGAGACCGAGAAGGCGATCGAGCGGATGGTCGACTCCGGCGTCGATTCGCAGGAGCTCTCGCGCTCGCTCAGGCCCGGCAACCCGCTCTACATCGCGGTGATGGACAAGGACCGTTCGCGCAAGGGCGCGAGCGAGGTCACGGTGTCGCTCTCGACCACCTCCGGCGACCGGCTCGACGCGGTCAGGCTCAAGGAGGTGCGGCCCTTTAGCGGCATCTTCCGCGGCGAGGTCCAGACCTGCCTGCCGCCGCCGCGCGCGTACACCTCCGACACCGCGATCGGCTACAACCCCGGCGACCTGATCAGCCTCCGGCGCAACGGCGGCTGGAAGTCGCTCGCCGACGGCAAGCCCGGCAAGTGGGTCGAGGTGGATACGATGGCGTCACACGAGTTCTCGAACATCGTCTTCAAGACCGCCAATCCCGAGACACTCCGGGCGATCAGCCTCACCGGACGGCTTTCGGGCGGCGACATTGCGCTCGGCTCGTTCCCGGCGCCTTCCGCCAAGGGTCGCGCCGGCCTGCGCCGCTGGACGGACTGCCGCCGCGGCCTGCGCACCGAGCAGGCGATCCGCGACTTCTTCCGCTCGTCGCAGGCGCCGAAACCGGCGCAGACGACCAACGTCATGGTGAACGCGACGGCGCGCAATAACGCTCCTTGCGTAGCGTATGTCCGCGGCGGATTCAAGGTGCCGGGCGATGTGGACGTGTTGAGGTTCCGGATCGTCCCGCGCGCCACCGGCGGCGACACCTTCCGCCAGCTGTGGCTCGCGATCGCAATCGACGGAAGGGTGGTGTATTCCGGCTACGGCGCCACCGTGGCCAACCGCATCGTCACCAGCGAGATCACGCCGAAGTGCCACCTGCTTGAGGTCTTCAGCGTGCAGTACGGCGCCGCCGACGCCTGGGAGGTCTGCTGGGAGCCTTCCGACGGCGAGGCCCAGCCCATTCCCGCCGCCTGGTTCGACGACACCGCCAACCCCGAGCTCGTGGAGTTCCTCGCCGACAAGGTGAGTATAACGCGCGTGCCGGAGGGCTTCCTGGCCACGTTCTGCGAGCCCATCCGCCTCAGGTCCTTCCGGCTTGACTTCGTCGACCGCATTGGTCCCGAAGTGAGCCTCGACAAGATCTCGGCGACCGACTGGTCGGGCAAAGCGATTCTGCCGGTCGAGAACGACTTCTCGGAGGTGCAGCGCAACGATCGGCTCGAGGTGGCCCCCGGCGACCGCATCTCCGCGTCCTATGCGGACGAGGTGACTTCCACGGGAGTCAAGCGCATCCTCACCAAGACGTTTAGCTCGTCCTTCAATAACGCCCTCATCAGCTTCTATTTCGAGGATGTCTACGTTACCGACTCCGGCAGCGACAGCAAGCTCGACCAGGCCTACCGGTTCGTTCCCGGCGATACGCTGCTGGTCGGCGTGTTCGATCCCGACCAGGACCTCACCGACGAGGCAGACACGGTGAAGGTCAAGGTCACCTCGGCCTCCGGCGCCGAGCGCGAGATCACGCTCGCCGAGCAGAGCAAGCATTACATCGGCATTCCCTGGCGTTCGCCAGATGACGTGGCGGGCGTCCGCAGCGGGTTCTTCCTGGGGCTGCTCAAGACCGCTCCGGCCGGATGCACCAACGCGACCGCGCGCACCGCGTTTCCGGTGACCGCCGACGATATGCTCACGGCGTCGTACGAAGACCGCGAGAACACCACCCCCGGCATTCCGTTCGTGCGCACGGCGACGGTGGTGTCGGCGCGCGAGACGCCGCCGGTGCTGACGCTCTACCGGACCACGGCGAAGCGCGTGGTCGACACCTCGCGCGGCGCGGAGATCCGTCTCGCGGCGCTACGCCGCCGCGCCGGCAACGACAAGGTGACCAGGCTCTACCGCGACGCCTACACCGCCACCCCGATGCCCCGCGAGGTTTGCGATTCCACCAATCCGATTCCAGTCAACGTGTCCGCGCCGCTGCCGGTTCGCGTGGTCGAGCCCTCGCGCGCCCGCCACCGCGACTCCTACCTCGTGCTGAGCGCGGTCGCCGACAGCGAGCTGAAGCGCGCCGAGGCGGACGGCGACGATCCGCAGGTGAAGGAGATGAGGCTCGGCCTCGGCGCCGGCTTCGACATGCCCGGCTACCCGGTCAACATCGCCCGCGGCGGCCAGTCGTTCGACGAGGCGCTCAAGTCCGGCAGCTTCAACGGCTCCATCCGCTTCGCGGTCGGCGGCATCGGCGGCGCGGAGTCCGAGTACGGCCGGAAATCGGACGAACGCGATCCGATTGTGCTGCCGGTCAATGGGTCCGACATGGTGACGATAACAGTGTCCGACTCCAAGGGCGTCCAGCTCGCGAAGCGCCGGCTGGAGCTCATTGCCGACGCTACGCTCTCGCTCGTCGACTCCTCCTGGTCGGCCGAGCGCACTGCCGCGCACGTGGGCGAGAAGTTCTACCTGCGGGTGGACGACGCCGACCGCGATATCAGCGAGGATCCGGACAATGTGACGGTGGAGGTGGCCACTACCGGCGGCACGGTCCGCAGGGTGGCGCTCACCGAGACCCTGCCGCATTCCGGCGTGTTCACGGGCACGGTGCGTCCGACGATCTTCGTCCCCGGCGAGACAATCCCCGAGGTCACGACTGGCGCGGCGGAGTCGGTGGAGATGCTCCTCTCCGACGACCGCATCCCGGTGAAGTTCGGCGAGAGGCTGGCGATAACCTACCGTGACGAGCGGGTTCTGCCCGGCACCGACCCGCACACGATCGCGGCGACGGGCACGGTCTACAAGGGCGCCGACGGCTCGATCCGCCTCTTCTCCAAGCGCTTCCGCGACCTCGACTCAGCGGTGCTGGTGCAGTTCCGGCTCGCCGAGTGCCTCTTCGAGCAGGCCAAGGACTACCGCAAGCTGCGGCAGAACGAGAAGAGCTCCGAGGCGATCGCCAAGGGCCGCGCGATTCTCGAAGAGGCGCTGAAGAACAACCCCGAGAGCGCCCACGTGGCGCAGGGCGAGTTCCTGCTCGCCAACCTCTACCAGGAGCTCGCGGCGGAGGAGGACGTGCAGGCGAAGTCGCTGCGCAAGGAAGGGGAGGACGAGGCGGCCGCCGAGGCCGAGAAGAAGTCGCGTCTCCTCTACGCCGAGGCGCTGGCACGGTTCTCGTCCATCCTCGCGGTCTGGCCCGAGGGCGAGTACGCGCCGCGCGCGCAGTACCACAAGGCATACTGCCTTGAGATGCTCAAGGAGTACAAGCTCGCCGGCGAGGAGTACGTGAAGATGACCTACATGTACCCGGAGTCCGACCTCGTGGGCGACGCGACGATCCGCCTCGCCACCTACTACTTCAAGGAGGAGAAGAAGTACGAGACCGCGGCGCGCATCTATGGCAGCTTCGCGCGCCGGTTCCCGAGCCACGACAAGGCAGCGCGCGCTCTCTTCATGTGCGGCAGCTGCTACATCAAGGAGGGCGAGCGTATCGTCAAAGCGGCCGAGGAGGCCGCGATGAAGGAGGCGGAGAAGAAGGGCACCGCCTTCAACGGGATCAACACCCCGCCGGCGGCGGTCGAGTGCTTCACCCGCGCCGTCAACTCGTTCGTGGAGATGGTCGAGAAGTACGTCTCGACCACCACCCCCGAGCTGCGCGCCCAGGGCCTCTACTGGGCCGGTGACGCGTCGATGCGCAAGGGGGACGCCAAGTCCGCCTACATCTTCCTCAAGCGCACGGTGCTTGAGTACCCGGAGACCGAATGGGCCCGCCGCGCCCGCGGACTTATGCTCCAGAACGGTAAGATGTTCAAGGACCTCGACTGATGAAGCGCAGCCTAGTGAGACCTGCGGCGTTCGCCGCATTCGCGTTCGTCTCCGCCGCGGCGGCGCCCGCCTTCGGCTGGGAATGGGAGTGGAACTGGCGGATGCCGGGCGACATCTACAAGGGGCTCGAGTTCGAGTCCAGGTCTGCGGTCGACCGCGCCTACAAGGCGACCTCGTCCGCCATGGACTCCGCCCGCGCCGGCGTGCGGTCGACCGACCTGGTGCCGCGCTTCCGCGCCGCCGCCGCCGAGTGGCGCAAGGTGGAGATTCAGGCCGAGAGCGACAACACCAGCGACGCGCTGCTCGCCTATGCCGCGTTCATGCAGGGCTACACGCGCATGAAGGCGCACGACGTCAACGAGGCGGTAAAGTTCTTCAACCATGTGGCCGACCTCTACGAGGAGGAGCGCTGGATATCCTTCCCGGCCCGCTATTTCATCGGCCGCACCAAGATCGACATGGGCGACCTCCGCTCGGGCTGGCCGCTCGTGGAGGAGCTCGTCGACGACGAGGCCGACGCCAGGCATCCGCTCATGGGCAACGTGCTCAGGGAGGTTGGCAGTCGGTGGTGGGAGGCCGGCCGCGAGGCTGAGGCGCAGGAGCTCTGGGAGCGCGGGACGAAGCCGTGGTTCGCGGAGTCCAACCGCAACGCCTGGGACAGCTGCCGCTACGGACTGCTTCTCGCCTACACGGTGCACGGCGACTTCGGCGCGCTCGAGCAGTTCATCTTCAGCGGCGTCAAGGAGGAGAATGTCAAGCAACGCGCTAACATCGTGGTCGACAACCGCAACTGGGTGTTGGGCGAGCTCAACTGGGGCGGCTCCAGCGTCTGCACCTACTACGCGCGCAAGTTCCCCAAGGAGGCGGATCGAAAGACGAAGCTCGTCGACTTCCGCCGGCGCTACCTCAAGTGGTATCTGGACCAGCGCCCGCTCTTCGCCGCCGCCGACCGCGAGTTCGAGTTCGACGTCTCGGCGATCAAGCTCGGCTACGGCGTCGACAGCCGCGAGGAGACGAACGCGAAGATCCTCAAGCTCGTCGACGGCCTCCAGCAGGTCAAGGACCCGAAGAGGCGCGACGGCCGGGTGCGCACGATCGTCGGGCTCTACTACGACCTCGGCGACTACTCCGCCGCGCTCATCCTGGCGGACAGGGTCTCCAGCCCGCTGGACGCCTCGTGGCTCAGGTACGAGATCTGCCGCACCGCGTCCGACCGCGGCAAGCCGATGTGGAAGGAGTGCCTCGTCCACCTCGACGAGTACATCAAGCGCAAGCCGGACGCCGGACGCATCATGAACGCGAAGTACACCATCGTCTGGATCTGCCGCGAACGCACCGGCGACCTCGAGCGCGCGCTGAAGACCTGCCTCGACATTAGCGATCCGCCGCGGTCGCTCTGGGAGCTCGTCTGGACCTACCGCAAGCTCGGCGAGAAGAAGAAGTCCGAGAACTGCCTCGTCGAGATCTCGTCGCTCTTCGACGGCGACGCGCCGCGCGCCGTGCTGACGCTCGCGCAGTTCTGCGAGCAGGACGGCGACAAGAAGAAGGCGATCGCGCTTTACCGGCGGCTCCTGTCGCAGCCGGAGTGGAAGAAGACCGGCGAGTCCTCCCAGGCCCACCAGGCGCTCGAGCGCCTCGGCGAGCGCACGGGCGGCGCGATGGTCAACGAGGTGCACTGACGGAGCGCCGAAACCGACAATATTCAACTAAGGAGACAGCAAATGAAGAAAGTTCTGATGATCGCCATGGCCGCTGCGTGCGCCGCGGCGTTCGCCCAGGAGGCCAAGAAGGACGCGAAGGCGGCCGACCCGGCCAAGGCGGCCGCGCAGGCCGAGAAGCGCGCCGTGCGCATGGTGAAGACAGCGGTGGGTCTCATCGCCGAGAAGGAGGAGGACCGCGGCGTCGGCATGCTCGAGGCGGTCGCGAGGATGTATCCCAATTCGCAGGCGAAGTACTCCGCCGCGCTCGAGCTGGGGCGCTATCTCACCGGCAAGCGCGACTTCGAGCGCGCGCTCATCGAGCTGAAGAAGGCGCTTTCGGCTACCAACGACGAGACCCGGGCGGAGTCGCTGCTCCTCCAGGGCGACCTCTTCGTCGCCAAGAACCAGCCCGGCGAGGCTGCGATGGTGTTCCGCCGCATCACCCAGGACTTCCCGACCAGCGAGTTCGCCAATGACGCGTTCTTCAAGATCGGTCAGATCCACTTCGCGGCCGGACGCTGGGCGCGCGCGTCCGAGGCGTTCGAGATGGTCGGCACCGCCGTCCCCGCCTCCGCCGACACCAACTCCGCCGTGCTCGCGGAGTCCGGCCAGCGCATCTACGTGCACGTCACCGACAAGGATCTCGCCGTCCTCGCGGCGATGGGCGAGATGTCCAAGGTCAAGCTCATCGGCTCTGACGGCGACGAGGAGACGGTCGAGCTCGCCGCGTTCGGCAAGGGCGACGGCGACTTCATCGCCTCCTGCAAGACCTCCGTCGCGCCGACCGCGAAGGGCGACGGCGTCCTTACCGTGCGCGGCAAGGACGACATCAAGGTCGTCTACATCGACTCCAACACCCAGTCCGGAGAGGTCAACGCCAATCGTATCGGCAGCGCCTCCACCGTTTCCTCGGCGACGCTCACCTTCCTCGACGGCGCGATGCGCCAGAAGGTGAAGGGCGTGTTCGTCGACCAGCCCGCGTTCGTGCGCCTCCGCGACCTTGACCTTGATGTGACCGACGGCAAGGACAAGGCGAAAGTGGTGGTGAAGTCCATGTACCGCGAGCGTCCCGAGCCCGCCCCCGGCGAGCTTGTCGCCCCACCGCCGCCGCCGGACGCCCCATGGCTCGTGCGTGCCGAGGTGGAAATCGATCTCGAGGAGGTCGAGCCTCGAGCCGGCATCTTCGCCGGGCGCATCGTGACTCGCCTCATCCCCGCCGACACCAACCTGATCGTCAAGCTTCCTGCCGGCGAGATCTACGCCAACGCCGAGGACAAGCTCGTCGCCGAATACACCGACAGGCGCCACCTCGCCGGCGTAAAACCCGTCCTGCGCACGGCCGAGGCCGTGGTGCTCGTCGGCGGCTCCACCGAGCCGCAGTCGATCGTCGCCCACGCGAGCGAGGCCACCATCCAGGCCAAGAAGCTCCTGCTCGAGGCTCAGCTGCTGCAGAAGTGGGGAGCCATCTTCAAAGAGGTCGGCCTCATGGACAGCGCATCCGAGAAGTCCGCCGAGGGCCTCAAGCGCATCTCCGAGGTCTTCGACCTCGGCTCGCGCAACACCCTCGAGCGCAGCGTGATCGAGAGCGCCTATGAGACCAGGTGGAACCTCTTCCTCGTCAGGAACGACCTCAAGAACGCCGTCGACACCTGCAACGCGCTCGTCCGGCGCTTCCCCGACACCCCGCTCGCTGACCGTGCCTTCATGCAGATCGCCATGGCGCGCCGTGAGGACAAGGCGCCCGACGCCGAGAATGCCGCCATCGCCATCTTCAACGCGATTCTCAACCTGCCTGTCTCGCAGCTCAAGGCAGAGGCGCAGTTCCGCATCGGCGAGACGCTCGAGACCAAGGCCCGCAAGGACGCCGCCGCATCCAGGAACCGCCACGCCAAGCCGGACTTCTCTGCCGCGATCATGGCCTACCAGCGCTGCGCCGAGGGGTATCCGTCCAGCGCCTTCGCCGGCGAGGCGTACAAGCGGATGGTGGACTACTATGTCTCGATCAAGTCCTTTGCCAAGGCAATGGAGGTCATCCAGCGTGTGCTCGAGGACTATCCCGACGCACCGTGGCTCGACGAGATGCTGCTGAAGCAGGGTGTGGTGCTGCACCGCCAGGGTGACCGCGAGGGCGCCGTCGCCAAGTTCCGCCAGATTCTCGAGGAATACCCCGGCGGCAAAGCCGCCAAGCAGGCCACCAACTTCCTCAAGCGCCTCGAGGAGGACGAGTGATGAATATGAAGTCCAAGACTGTTTCTCTCGACGAGTACATCGCCGAATACCTCCGGTACCTCGGCATCGCCAAGACCGCCCGCCGCAGCTACGCCGAGAGCGTGCGCATGCTCGAGGCCGCCGGCTTCCGCGAGCTCGGCTCGTTCAAGTCGCTCAAGCCTGGCGACCGCGTCTGGCGCGGCTGCGAGGACCGCACCGTGATGGCCGCCGTAATTGGACGGAAAAGCGTCGCCGAAGCCGGGCTCAAGGTCGTCGGCGGACATACCGACGCGCCGCGGCTCGACCTCAAGCCGCGCCCGGTCTACGAAAAGAGCGGTGTCGTCTACTTCGACTGCCACATCTACGGCGGCATCAAGAAGTACCAGTGGCTCACCCTGCCGCTCGCGCTCTACGGCACCATCGTCCGCAAGGACGGCCGCAAGGTCGAGATTGCCGTCGGCGACAAGAGCGGCGACCCCGTCTTCATGATCACCGACATCCTGCCGCATCTCGGCAAGGACCAGGCCAAGAAGACCCGCGACGAGTTCTTCGCCGCCGAGGACCTCGATCCCGTCTGCTGGTCCACGCCCGGGAAGAAGAAGGCCAAGGACGACTCCGACGTAGTCCCCGGAGCCGACCGCTCCGGGCTGCTCGCGTACCTCAAGAAGGCCTACAGCATCGAAGAAGAGGACCTCCTCAGCGCCGAACTGGAGATCGTCCCTGCCGGAATGCCGCGCGAAGTCGGCTTCGACCGCGCGCTCATCGCCGGCTACGGCCATGACGACCGCGTCTGCTCTTTTGCCGCGCTGAAGGCGCTCGTCGACGCGTCGAAGTCCGTCCCCGAGGTCACCGCCTCGATCCTGATGTGCGACAAGGAGGAGATCGGCTCGGTTGGCTCCACTGGGATGCAGAGCTCGTTCTTCGAGAACACCGTCGCCGAGTTCGTGGAGCGCCAGGAGAAGTCGCCGCGCGACATCCTGGTGCGGCGCGCGCTCGAGCGC
The DNA here is from genome assembly GCA_004551905.1 of Lentisphaeraceae bacterium. Lineage (GTDB taxonomy): Bacteria > Verrucomicrobiota > Kiritimatiellia > RFP12 > UBA1067 > UBA1067. The sequence goes on along the minus strand of SFPL01000097.1, from coordinate 10,379 downwards.
TCGACGATGCTTTCGGCGGACGTCACCGCAGCGGCCGACCCGCATTTCCCCGACGTCGACTCGACCGGCAACGAGGCGCGCCTCCACCGCGGCGTCGCCGCGTCGAAGTACACCGGCGGCACCTCCAAGGGCGGCGCGAGCGACTGCGGGCCGGAGTTCATCGCCGAGATCCGCCGGATCATGGCGGAGGAGGGGGTGGCCTGGCAGATGGCCGAGCTCGGCAAGATGGAGAAGGGCGGCGGCGGCACCATCTCGCAATACATGGCCCGCTTCGGGATGAAGGTGCTGGACATGGGCACGCCGATGTGGAACATGCACGCGCCGTGGGAGATCGTCTCCAAGTTCGACGCCTGGTCCACCTACCGCGCCTACTCCGCCTACCTCCGCGCCAAGTAGGCGTCAGGAGGCGATGAGGATCGACGACGGCTCGGTGGCGGCGTCCTCGCGCGGCTTGAAGCGGAGACCGGCCTCGACCTCGGTGCACATCTGGTAGACGTCGCCCCAGGTGGAGACGCGACGGTCGCGGTTCTTCACCAGCATCGCCTCGAGCAGCTGGCAGAAGCCCTCCGATAGCGCCGGACGGTAGGAGCGCGGGTCGCGCGCCTGGCTCGTAGGGCTGCAGTGGGCGCGCATCGTGTCCTCGTTGCCGAGGCCGGGGAAGAGGGTGCGGCCGGTGGAGAGGTGGTAGAGCGTGGCGGCGAGCGAGTAGATGTCGGAGCGGCAGTCGACCTCGACGTCGCCGTAGACCTGCTCGGGCGAGATGTAGGCAGGGGTGCCCATCACCTGGTCGGGCGGCTCGATCGTCCCCTCGCGCTGCTCGTAGCGGTGGAAGATCCCGAGGTCGGTGAGCTTCACCACGCCATCGGAGTTGATCATGATGTTCTCCGGCTTGATGTCGCAGTGCACCACGCCGTGGTCGTTCCAGGCGACGTCGAGCGCGGCGGCCACCGACTCGCAGATGAGCAGGCAGTCGGCCTCGCCGACGTGTTGCTTGCGGCGGAGGAGGTCGCTGAAGGTGTAGCCGTCGACGTACTCCATAATCATCCGGCAGCCGTCGCTGTCCTGCTCGAAGCCGTATGCCTTGACGATGCCGGGGTTGTCCATCTCCTCCATCACCCGCTCCTCCTCGCGGAAGGACGCGATGTCGCGGCCGCTCGCGGCGAACTCGCCGGCGAGCACCTTGACGGCCACGTAGCAGCCGCGCGACTCGTCCCAGGCCTTCCAGACCGTGGACATGCCGCCTTCGCCGACGCGCTCGAGGAGCTTGATTCCGTTGCCAGCCATTTTCTACATGCCCCATTCCCTGAGCTTGCGGTGGAGGGTGCGCCGCGAGATTCTGAGCGCGTCCGCTGCGGCGGTCTTGTTGCCGCCAGCCGCCTTGAGTGCGGCGAGGATCTGGGCCTTCTCGACGTCCGCGAGCGAGGCCGTGGGCGCCGTCGCGGCGGGCGCGGCCTCCGCCGTCGCGGCGGGTGCGGTCGGCGCGAGGATCTCGGCGGGGACGTCGTCCAGGGTCAGCGTCTCGCCGACGGCGAGCACGACCATCTTCTCAACAGTGTTCCGGAGCTGGCGCACGTTGCCCGGCCAGGAGTATGCCTCGAGCGCCTTGAGCGCGTCCGGCTTGATGCCCTTGACGCGTCCTTCGCCGGCGGCGGAGAACTCGGCGATGAAGCGTTCGACGAGCGCGGGGATGTCGGAAGGGTGGTCCTTGAGTGCCGGCATGCGGATGTCGATCACGTTGAGCCGGTAGAATAGGTCTTCGCGGAACTTGCCTTCGGCGACGAGCGAGATGAGGTTGCGGTTGGTGGCGGCGACGAGCCGGAAGTCGACCGGCTTCTCGAAGGAGGATCCAAGCCGCCGCACGCATTTCGTCTCCAGCGTGCGCAAGAGGGCGATCTGGGTGGCGAGGTCTATCTCGCCGATCTCGTCGAGGAACAGGGTGCCGCCGCCGGCCTCCTCGATGCAGCCTTTCTTGCCGTCCTTGAGTCCTCCAGTGAAGGTGCCGGGCTCGTAGCCGAAGAGCTCGGACTTGAGCAGGTCGGCGGAGAAGGCGGAGCACTCGACGGCCACGAACGGCCCTGCGGCTCGCTTCGAGAGCGCGTGGATCGCGCGCGCGGCGAGCTCCTTGCCGGAGCCGCTTGGCCCCTCGACGAGCACCGTCGCGTCCGACGGCGCCACCTTGCGGATGATGCGGTAGATGGACTCGAGCGACTTCGAGGAGCCGGTGAAGCCGTCGATGGCGTCGCCGGCAGCCGGCGCGGCGTCGGTATGCGCGCCGGCAGCCGGCGCGGCGTCGGTGTGCGCAACGGCGGCCTCGATCACCTGGGCGACCCTGAGCTCGAACGCCTTCATGTCGGTGATCGGCTTCTGGAAGAAGTCGGCGGCGCCGTCCTTCATCGCGGCGACGGCGAGTTCGACCGTGCCATAGGCGGTGAGCAGGATGGCGGCGAGGCCGGGGTGAATTTCGCGGGCGCGGCGGAGCAGGGTGACGCCGTCCTCCCCGGGCATGCGGATGTCGGAGATCATCAGCGCGAGGTCCGGGGTGGCGCGCACGATTTCGAGCGCGGCGTCAGCGTCCGGCGCGAGCAGGCATTCGTAGCCCGGCCGGAACCAGCGCGCGAGCGTGTCACGGAGCGGTTTTTCGTCGTCGACAATAAGTATCTTCGGTTTCATTTGAGCTGGCGTACGCGCCTTTCGATCCTGGGCAGGCGGATGGTGAACGCGGTGCCCTCGCCGGGCGTCGACTCCACCGAGATGGTGCCGCCGTGGTCGTTTACGATTCGCTTGGAGACCATGAGCCCGAGGCCGGTACCTTTCTCCTTGGAGGTGCGGTAGGGCTCGAAGATGTGGCCGAGCTGCTCGGCGGGGATGCCGGGGCCGGTGTCGCTGAGGACCACCACGACGTCGGAGTCGTCGTAGTGGACGGCGATGTCGATGGAGCTGCCGTCCTTCATCGCCTCGAGCGAGTTCTTGATCAGGTTGAAGAACACCTGCTGCATCTGGTCCGGGTCGATGGCGACGGCTGGCATGGCTGGGGGCAGGTCGAGCGAGACGTGGACGCGGCGCTCCTCGAACTGGGAGCGGAAGGCGTCGAGGCAGTCGTGGATGGGCTTCTCGACCGAGCCGGGCCTGAGCGTCGGACGCGCGGGGCGGAGCGCCTGCAGGAAGCTGCGGATGATGCCGTCGAGCCGCTTAACCTGGGTCTTGCAGATCTCGATCGACTCGACGTCGGTCGGGTCGCGCTCGAGCAGCTGCAGGTTCATCGCAATCGCGTTGAGGGGGTTGCCGATCTCGTGGGCGACGCCAGCTGCGAGGTCGCGCACGGCCTTGGTGGCGCCGAGGCGCAGCTCCTCCTCGGTGCGCGCGCGCTCGGCGGTGATGTCGCGCAGGTAGACGATCGTCTCGTCGTCGAGCGGAATCGTCTGCACCTCGAGCGTGCGCGCCTCTGGGTAGGTGACGGCGACCTCGCGCCGCGAGGCGACGCCGTGGGGAAGGCCGAGCGACGGAAGGGCGTCCTCGGGCTCGACCCCCAGGAGCTCCTTCGCCGCCGGGTTCGACTGGATCACCGCCCCGGACGCGTCGAGGCGGATGAGTCCCTCCTTGAGCGCGTTGAGGAGCTTCTCCGCGTGCGAGAGCTCGTCGGATACGAGTTCGTACTGCTCGCGCAGGTGGCCGACGTCGAGCTTGGCGATGTGCTTGCGCACCCCCTTGAAGAAGTTCCTCATTTCCTCCGGTTGTCAATCACGCGCTTGATCTTGCCCTCGCTCCGCGGCAGCGTGCCGGGCGCGACGAGCGTGATCTTGGGCGAGAGGCCGACGATCTCCTTGATCGACGCGGCGACGCGCTTCCTGATTGCCTCCATGCCGGAGATGGTGTCGGTGAACGCGCTCGCCACCACCTCGACCTTGATCTCGAAGCGGTCCATAGTGTCGGTGGACGAGAGCTCGATCATGTAGTGGGGCGCCACTTCCGGCACCTTCATGAGGCATGCCTCGATCTGGCTCGGGAAGACGTTGACGCCGTGGATGATGAGCATGTCGTCGGAGCGGGCGTGGACTCGGTCCATGACGCGCATCGTGCGTCCGCACTTGCACTGCTCGACCTGGAGGCGCGAGAGGTCGCGGGTGCGGTAGCGCACCATCGGGGTGCCGAGGCGGTCGAGGGTGGTGAAGACGAGTTCGCCTTCCTCGCCGTCGGGCAGCGGCTGGAGGGTGTCGGGGTCGATGATCTCCGGGTAGAAGTGGTCCTCCCAGATGTGGAGCCCGTGCGAGTGCTCGCAGTTGCCGGCGACGCCGGGGCCGGCGATCTCGGTGAGGCCGTAGATGTCGTGGGCGGCGATGCCGGAGATCTCCTCGATGCGCGCGCTGATCTCGTCCGTCCACGGCTCTGCGCCGAAGACGCCGTGCTTCAGCTTGGTGTCGCGGCGGAAGTCGACGCCGAGCTTCTCGGCCACGGTGGCGAGGTGGAGGAAGTAGCTCGGCGTGCAGCAGATGACGGTGACGCCGAGGTCCTTCATGAGCATGATCTGCTTTTCGGTGTTGCCGGCGCCGGTCGGCAGCACCGCGCAGCCGAGCTTCTCCGCGCCGTAGTGAGCGCCGAGGCCGCCGGTGAAGAGTCCGTAGCCGTAGGAGACCTGCACCACGTCGTCGCGGGTGATGCCGTACATGGCCATGCACCGGGCAACGCCCTCGGTCCAAATCGCCACGTCGCCGGCGGTCTGGGGGATGCAGATCGGCTTGCCGGTGGTGCCGGAGGAGCAGTGGAAGCGGTTGATCTCGCTCATTGGCGCGGCGGTAAGGCCGAGCGGGTACTCGTCGCGTAGGTCGGTCTTCTTCATGAAGGGGAACTTCGCGAGGTCCTTGAGCTCCACGAGGTCGCGCGGCTTGACGCCCGCTTCGTCGCAGCGGCGTCGGAAAAGCGGCACGCGCTCGTATTCGTAGGGGATGAGGGTCTGGAGCTTCTTGAGCTGCAGGGCCCGCAGCTCGTCGACGCTCATGTAGTCTGGTTTTGAAATCGGGTTCATAGGGTGTTCGTGGTTCGTGGTGAATGGTTAGGTGGTTAGGTGGCCTTTCAACCTTTCAACTTTTCAACTCTTTAAATCGGTCATCGAGGGCGTCGAGAAGGGTCTTCATCTCGCCGTCGGTGCCGATGGTGATCCGGAGCCGGTCGCCGGTGAGCGGCCCTGGGAAGTAGCGCACGAAGATGTTCCTGTCCTTGAGATACGAGAAGATGTCTTTTGCCGCATCTCCCGTCGGCGGCTTCGCGAAGACGAAGTTGGCTTCGCTCTTGATTACGTCCCATCCGCGTTTCGCGAGTGCCTTCTCGAATGCCGCGCGGGTCTTTATGACCTTGGCAACCGTCTTCCTGTGGTACGCACCGTCCTTGAACGCCGTGAGCGCGACTGCCTGGGCCACGGCGTCGACGTTGTACGATGGCTTCGCCTTGTACAGCGCTTCAATCAGGTCCTTAGGGCCGATGCAGTAGCCTACGCGGAGCCCGGCGAGCGAATAGCTCTTCGAGAACGTGCGCATTACGATTACGTTTTTGTTGCGCTTGTCAGTGGCAAGCGACATGCAGTTGCCGCGTGAGAAGTCTGCATACGCTTCGTCTACGATCACCACGCCCTTGAACTTCCCCGCGAACGCGGCGATGGTCTCTGGCTCGGCGAATTCGCCTGTCGGCGCGTTGGGATTCGTCCAGAGGAAAAGCGAGATATTGGACCTGCGGCATTCCGCGAGGGCAGATCTTGCGCGGCGCGCATCGTCTGCCGCGCGGCCGACGCCAACCCACTTTACGTCGCGTATCGCCGCGAGCGTTTTGTAGAGCGTGTAGCTCGGGTCGAGCGAGCCGATCGATTCGTCGTTCTCCACGAAGACGTGCGATGCGAGGGAGAGTATCTCGTCCGAGCCGTTGCCGACGAATACGCGGTCGGGCGTCGTGCCGTTTTCGTCGGCTATCGCCTTCGCGAGCGCCATGCAGTTGGGGTCGGGATAGCGCCGCAGGTCGTCGAGGTTGAACGACGAAAGCACGGCCGCGCACTTTGGCGACGGCGGATACGGGTTCTCGTTGGTGTTCAGCTTGACGACACGGCGCGAAGCAGGCTGCTCGCCGGGCGTGTACGGCTCGAGTCGCAGGATATGTGATGCGGTTCTCATTTCTGCGTATTATATCAAAAATCCCGGCGGACAGTTCGTGCCCCATGGTTCTGTCCGGGGATAACCACGAGCTGCGGCCAGCTGCGAACCACGCTTGAATCATCGCCCCGCGCGGTGGGGATTTTTGGTATAATTCACCCATCTCGCGAGGCTAGGGAGGTTTGCGCCTCCTGACGCGGCGCGTGGTGATAGTCAGGAAAACGGGCAAGTAGTCAGGCCTCTCCGCGCCATGCGCGGCCGCCGCGAACGCCCCGCCAGACGTTCATCAATGTAGCATCAACGCTACACGTCGTTCTACCGAAATACTGGTACTATTTCACTTTGCGAACGGCATGTAAGTGGTGGTGCGCCCGTTTGGGCGCATTTCTTCTTCGTGTATTCGCATAGGCCTGTACCAGGGCTTCGGTAGAGTGCATGAAAGGAAATGCGCTCTTTTTCATGCATAAATGCGGTGTTTACGACGGTTATGCGCAGAACTGAGATTTCGTCCGCACCATAATCTCACGAAAAGGCGCGGAGGGCATAGAGGCAGGGAATGGGCGACAATGCGACACTGACGTCAGCGAAGAAGGCGAAGCAGGACGAGTTCTACACGCAGTACGCTGATATCCAGACGGAAATGAATGCCTACCTTGAATACGATCTTGCCGTATTCAGGGGGAAGACGATACTTCTTCCTTGCGACGATCCCGAGTGGAGCAACTTTACGCGCTATTTCGCGGAGAACTTCTCCTTGCTCGGGCTGAAGAAGCTCATATCGACAAGCTATTCGCCAGAGGCGAAGACGGCAAAGTACGGATCGCTTTTCGAGTACGCCGCATCCCAAGACGAGGCAACGCCTAAGAACGAAAGAGGCAAGATATTCGTTCTCGACCATGACGTGAGAGGCGACGGCAAGGTGAATTTCGAAGACATCAAGTGGACATATCTCAAGGGCGACGGCGATTTCAGAAGCGATGAAGTGAGGAGGCTGCGCGACGAGGCCGACGTGATAATCACCAATCCGCCGTTTTCCCTGTTCCGGGAGTTTCTTGCGTGGATTATGGAAGCGGACAAGCAGTTTTCCATCATTGGAAACCGCAACGCCATAACCTACAAGGAGGTGTTCCCTCTCATCAAGGAAAATAAGATATGGCTCGACAATCCGTTCGTTCGTGGCGCTGGATATTTCAAGTCGTCCATGGAAGTTGACAAATCTCTCAGTTACTACAATTCGCATGATTATCGAGAAGGATACATTCGGGTTCCCGGTGTTCGCTGGTTCACCAACATAGAACATGGCAGACGTCACCAGCCGTTGCAGCTCATGACAATGGCAGACAATGTGAAGTATTCCCGGCACAAGGAAGTGAAGGGGGTTGGCTACCAGAAGTACGACAATTACGACGCGATAGAAGTGCCGTTTACCGATGCCATCCCGAGTGACTACGGCGGAGTCATGGGGGTTCCTATTTCATTCCTGGACAAATACTGTCCGGAGCAGTTTGAAATATTTGGTGCTACTGAGAGCGAGGGCAAGGGATTTTCTTGCGGATTATGGAGTCTGACAAGCGGTGTAGCGCAACCCATGATCGGCGGCAAACGAATCTACAAGCGAATCTTCATCCGAAAGAGGAGGGGATGATTTTTGCCACAAAGAGCAGGAGAAAACAGGAGAGAGGAAGAATGGGTCTTGAGGCCGTCTCACCTTCTGTATCTCCTGTTCTTTGTGGCTAAAGATCTACACGGCTAAAGCGATTTAAGGAAGGTAATCCACAATGAAAACCGAACTTCGCACCGACATCACAGTAGGTGATATTTGCAAGGGCTTCTACTACAACACGCTCGAAGGAAAGGGCGTGAGGGGGTGGAGCGGGAAGCTCGTCATCCAGCCAGAGTACCAGCGGAACTACATCTATGCGAACGGGAAGGACGACATGGCGGTGGTGGATTCGCTGCTGAAGAAGTATCCTATCGGCCTCATCTACTTCCTGAAGAACGGCGACGAGTACGAGGTCCTGGACGGACAGCAGCGAATAACGAGCTTTGGACGCTTCGTGACGGGTCAGCTCGATGTACTCGACATCAACGGCATGCCCCACAAGTTCGACCCTGCGCACCATGGATGGCTGCTCAAGACGCCGCTCACGATCTACATTTGCGAGGGAGAGGGCGATGATCCAGAAGCGGAGATAAAGGACTGGTTCAAGACTATCAACATTGCGGGCAAGCCGCTGAACGAGCAGGAGCTTCTGAACGCAACATATTCGGGCCCATTCATAACGGCGGCGAAGGCCGTGTACAGCAATTCGACCAGCGCGCACATGAACAAGTGGAAGTGGTTTGTCGCGGGGGACGAGAAGCGGCAGGCTGTTCTTGCCGCGGCGCTGGACTGGGTGTCGAAAGGGCATGTCAGGGAGTATTTGAAGGACCACCGCTACAGTGCCGACATATCGGAGCTGACTGCGTATTTCGACAGCGTCATTGCCTGGATAGGCGGCGTATTCAAGGACACCAAGGACGAAATGTGCGGGCTTGAGTGGGGGCGGCTTTACGAGGCATACCACGAGAAGCCCTACGACCCAGACAAAGTGTGGAAGCGCGTCGAGGAGCTTTATGCCGACGCCGACAACGAGATCGTCACGAGCAGACGAAACATATTCGAGTATGTCCTTGGCGGCGAGCGGCATCCTGAGTTGCTGAAGATACGCATCTTCAAGAAGGAGGTCGCAAAGCGTGTCTACGCAAGGCAGACTGCCGAGGCGAATGCCAAGGGCGTCTCTAACTGCCCGATATGCGCGAGCGGACATCCGGCGAACGCAAAGCGCATCTACGACTTCAGGGAAATGGAAGCCGACCATGTTACGGCCTGGTCGAACGGCGGCGACACGAGCGAAGAGAACTGCCAAATGCTCTGCGTACCGCACAACCGCGCGAAGGGGAATCGGTGAGTAACTACAGCGACGAGCCCGAGCACCAGCTCCCACGCTGAGCCGTGCCCATGCCATTTTTGGTATAATACGCGGCAATGACGACCACAGCAACAGCAGAAAGGCTCGTGCGGCTCATCCGCGACACCTCGTCCAACATCCCGGACGACATCCTCCGGGCGATTGCCGCGGCGCGCAGGCGCGAGCGGCGCGGCTCCTCCGCTGCGGCCGTGCTCGGCACGGTGCTCGAGAACTGTGCGCTGGCGCAGGAGAAGGGGGTGCCGCTCTGCCAGGACACCGGCACGCTCACGTTCTTCGTCGACCGCGCGCTGCGCGGACGCGTCACGCCGGCGTCGCTCTGCCGCGCCGTCGCGCGCGCCACGGCGCTCGGCTACCTGAGGCGCAACTGCATCAATCCGGTGGGCGGCCGCTCCTACGACGACAACTGCGCCGAGGGCGCGCCGGTCGTCCACTACGTCGACGCGGGCGAGGTCCCGGGCCTGCCGCCGCGCGGAGTGGCGCTAATCATGAAGGGCGGCGGCAGCGAGAACATGTCCCGCCAGTATTCGCTGCCCGACGCCGGGCTCGGCGCGGGACGCGACCTCGCCGGCGTCAAGGCGTGCATCCTCGACGCGGTGAAGCGCGCCCTCGGCTACGGCTGCGCGCCAGGCATCCTCGGCGTCGCCGTCGGCGGCGACCGCGCCACCGGCTTCGAGACGGCCAAGGCGCAGCTCCTGAGGCCGCTCGACGAAAAGCCGCGTGCAGGCGACGCCCGCGAGCGCGCGCTCGCAAGGCTGGAGCGCGAGGTGCTGCGCGAGGCGAACGCGCTCGGCATCGGCCCGATGGGGCTCGGAGGTGCCACCACGCTCCTCGGCGTCAAGATCGCCGCGCGTCCGCGCGTGCCCGCCTCGTTCTTCGTCACCGTCGCCTACATGTGCTGGGCCTGCCGCCGCCGCATCATCTCGCTCTGATTATTTTATTTGAACCTTTTGCGTGGTATGCGATACTATAGATGCGGCGATGAAATATTATGACAAGACACAGTTTGGTAGGGATCGCACTCCGGGCGATCCGCAACGATTTCACAATGTAAATTCTTTGGTTTGGTATTGCGGCGCGGCCGGAGTCCGCGCCCTACCGGTTTTGACCGCTCACGACATTTCATTGCCGGAGCAATAATATACAAAAGCATACCACGCTATTAGAGTCTGGGGTATAGAGGCCACAGGCACGGATTACAAATCCCTAATTCTTCGCACAGGTAGGCCGTAGGAGGCGACCTTTGTCCACAGGGCCGGGATGGCGTCGCGCCATCCCG